>NZ_CP032364.1:2185898-2498169 GCF_003589745.1 Lachnoanaerobaculum umeaense
TATGCACAAACCTGGAGAATGTGGCAACGATTATAAGTATTAATCAAAAGCGATGGCAAATTGAAGAATGTTTCCGGATTATGAAGAGCGAATTTCAAGCCAGACCGGTATATCTCAGTATAAAAGATCGAATCACGGTACATTTCATTACCTGCTTCACCGCCCTGATTCTTTATCGTATTCTGGAGAAGAAGTTAAGTGAGAGTTATACCACTGAAAGCATTATAAGAACATTGAAAGAAATGAACATGCTGATAGCCCCCGGTGAAGGATATATCCCTGAGTACACACGAACCGACCTTACAGACAAACTCCACGACACATTTGGTTTTAGAACGGATTACGAGATTGTATCTCAAAGAGAAATAAAAAAGATTTTAACCACAACGAGAAAGCAGAAATATTGCTAGAATTCAAAAAGAAAACAAGAGCCTATAAATGGCGTAGTTACGCCGTTTATGGGCTCTTGACTCTTTCGCAACCGTCAAAGACGGGAGTATATATCGATTGAATATTGTATACAATAAGAATTATTATTGTTTTTAAATTAGTGCAGACTAACTTTTACACAAAAATATCACAGGCGTATAAAAAATATTAAATAATAAATAAAAGTAAAACAATAAAAACAATATAATGAAATTCGTGCTTTATAAGCAAATGCCTATATAGCATAAAGAATAAAAATAGGATATATTCTTATTATTAGAAAAAAGCATAATGAAGAATATGAGGGGTGATTTTAGAAGTATAGGGAGAATGAAAAATAATTTTTTTATATGTATTAGTGAATAAAATAGAAAATTAAAAAAAGTGGCTGTAAAAATAGAAGCTTGAAACTCTTTTCATGAGTTGTTGCCTAAAGAGAGCTTTCTATTTTTACAGCATCTATAGCTTTATTTTCGTTGTATTGAGCTATTTTCTCTTTGGATTTTTCGGGAACCATCCTTTTTCCACTCTTTTTTCCTGCTCATATAATTCATGGATACTCCAAAAGCAGGAAATGCCAAAGATGGCCAAACTTCCGGAGAGGAAAAGAGAAGGGAGAAAAATGCTGGCTACACAAGCGAATAGACCTATTATGAAAAAAAGCCAGGCTATTTTTTTACTAAAGTAATACTCCGCATAGACCACTATTGGGTGAAATATCCCTATACAGAGAAAGCAAACCAAGCCTAAGAGTAAACCTTGAAAGCTCATAGTTTAAAATACTCCCGAAGCTCTCGAAGCAGAGTGTTAAGATCCACCTCTGCCCGTTCACTCATCATCTTTACCGTGGCTTTCGGCATCATAATACGAGCAAGAGGAGTGTTTAAGGCCTTAAAGCGATCGCTTAATCGGAAAAGGAGAGTCTTTACATTGGGATCTGCTTCCAAAATATCTTTTAACAGAGTGTCTTCGGTGATTTCTGTCAGCTTGCCGGCTGTCAAAGACTCTGTACTTTCTCTATTTTCTTCGTCTCCCAAAGTCCCTGCGTTTTCTTTATTGCCTACATCTTCAGAAGTCTCTGAGTCTTCTCTCTTGTCTTCGTCTTCAGCAGTCTCTTTGCCTTCACCCTTTTCCTGCTGCTCCCAGGTCAGAAGAGTTTGAGAGCCCTGTAGGGAACGGATATGGGTGCAGTCCTGCATCATTTCCAGCACACCGCGGAACTTTCCCTTTTCATCTCGAACCGCATAGTAAACGATATAAATAAAGAGGTCCGGCTTGTTGATCCAAAACTCAGCCTTGTCCTGCTCTCCGGAACGAAACTTTTTGATGATTTCCTCAACGATATGTACAGAAGCCTTGGGATGACAGTTTTTCACATCTCTTCCGATGACATTTTTACTTCTGGGAAAAACTCTGTGCTTGGTGTCGGTGTAGAAGCACACCAGTTCATTTTCGTCCACATAGGAAAAATCCACCGGCATGTGCTGGTAAATCAGGTTAATCTGATCCAGGGTAAGCTGACCGGTAGTAACATTCAACTTTTCTTCTTTATTGTTAAAGCCGTATTTTCCCAGAAGACCGGCAAGCTCTTCCGCAAAACCGGGAGCGGAAGAAAGTCCAGATAGAGGAGCACCGGATGTAGAAGCTGAGACAGAAGAGGAAGCCGAAGCTGAATTGTTGGACTTATCTGCTTGCACGCTAATATAGGCAAAACCGATTTCCCGGTCTCCCTCGGCCATATAACGGAACTCTTCTTCATTAATCATTTCCAAGGAGGTGGGGTAGAGGATATTTTCTTCCTTGTCCATCAAATCCCGAACATCAGCCACAAGTTCTGCCTGCTTTCCGATAAATTCCTCTTCCTTATCCTCTAAAAGAAGATTGTAGCACTCTGAAATCTCATCCCGGATAAAGTCATCCAAAGTCCACATGGTGGTGGTAGGGCGGGTAAAGCCTTTCTTTTCCAAAACTGGGTATAATTGGTTTTGCTTTCTGGACAAATGAATCTTGAATTTCAACAAGTCTTCATAAAGCTCCAGCCATTGGTTTTTAATGAGAGGGTACTGCACCAAATCCTCAACGGAAAGCAGTAGTTCCTTCATTTTGGCATTTTCCCTACGGTAACAGGAGATGGGATGATTTTCCGGAAGCTCTTGATCCTTTGTGACTAAAACATCCTGGAAGACCTCCAGCATAGCTTGAATATCTTCCTTAATGCACTCATCTTCGGTTTCTTCCACCATTTCCTGCTCGATAATGGCGATTTCATAGGGGGCAAGGTGCTGTACTCTATCTTTAAGGGCTTTTCTTGCTTCTTCCAAAGAAATCTTTCCCTCATCATAGGCGGATTTTATTTCATGGACAATTTCTAACTTCTTACCATCAATATTTTGAAAATTCTCTCTCATAGCTTTCTCCTTCAGGGGATATTCCTATCTGCTATCCAATTAGATTAGAAATGAAAATATAGTATTGCATAGTTGGTTAGAATAATCTAACTTATAATATTATAGCAAAAAGGAAGAAAGAAAAGCAATGAAATTTCCATCCTAGGGTGAAAAGTTTATTTCCACTATCCCTATATTAAAGTTGCAAGAAATCAAAGAAATTTAAAAAAAGAGCAGATAATAAACATCTGATTGGACGTACATATAATGATTATAAGATATACATTGATGACAATCCGAATGCTCTTATAACTCAAATGGATACAGTCTATAACGACGAAACCACTAGACCATTTATTCAGACTTTCAAATTTATTCCATCAGGCATCTTATTCGCACTATATCAAACTGAAAAAACATCCTCTGCTATGAAAGATGGAGTAAATACATTAGAGACTATTCTTGGCAAAGATGTATTTAGAAAATATGTAAATGTTTTACTAACTGATAGAGGTTGTGAATTTTATGCAGCAAAGGATATGGAAACAGATATTGATGGCTCCACACGCACTAGGGTATTCTATTGTAATCCTATGCAAATGTATCTCTTTTAAAAGATAAAATTCAGTACCTCTATCATATGCTGTACACACTATCTCAACTTTTAAACAGCTAACTTTACACTATCATTCACTCATAAACTGTTCGTTCTTCTGCAATGCCTCCACTATTTCCTTTGGTGCCTTGCTTCTATATATTGTACTCCAAGATTTGATCAGGTTTTCTGATGTAACAAATACAGGTTCAACTGCAATAAAAGAAGGAACTGCTTTTCCAAGCAAAGCATTTGCTCCACATAAAGCAGCTGCCTGGCCCTCTTCAAAAGGCTGCTGTGCACTTAATACCTTTATACATCCTCCTTTAGCCATATCTAAGGCAACCATAAAATCAAGATCAGATGTTGCTACCGCAATATCCTCTCTGTTTATGTCATGAAGTGCTTCCACAACCCTTATTGCCGGTCCCTCCCATGAAACATATATTCCGTCAATTTCCGGATGCCATCTCAGAAGTTCCTTAGTCTTCTCATATTCATCTTTTTTAGAAAATACTTCTGTCGCACAAATATTCAATTCAGGATATTCTTCTCTTATAATTTGTTCCACAGCTAAATCTCTCTGATTTGTGGCATAGAATTGATGTCCATATCGAATTATACCGATATTTTTCTTATGATTTAAAAGTAAATAATCTCCCAGACCTCTACCTATATTTCTTCCATTACTGCGTTCATTAACATTAATACAAGATACATATCCTGTTCCCTCAAAACCGTCAGGAACATGTCCCATAAATACCAGTTTTGTCTTTGTCCTTATTACTTCTTTAAATACATCCTGCGTCATTGTATGGTTTACCGGAAATGCAATCATAATATCAGGTTCCAGCATTAAAAGACTTTGTATTTGTTTTCTTTGCATAGAAAAATCCATCTGACATCCCATTACAGCAATTATAGTAATACCAAGTCTGTCAAAAACATCTCTAACCCCCTTCTCATGCAATTTCATAAAGGAAGCTCCAATATAATGATATACAATAACCGCAGTATATCTTTTCATTCTGCAAATATCCATTTCCTTTTCTGTTAAAGATAGTGTATACATATCCGCACTTTTTTCTCCAAATGGTCCTCTTGCTGCACCGGTAATTGAATCTCTAATAATCATTTTAGCCGGTATAAATATTGGGGAAGATTTTTTAAAAACCACCTCAAATTTATCATTTTCTGATAATTCTTTTATTCTATTAAGCATAAGTTCCGCCGATTTTTCTGCAATAAGTTCAAAGTCATTTTCAGCCATAGAAAGAGAAGGATTTAGATATGATGCACTGTCCTCATTTCCAAAGCACATAATTGATAAATCTTTCGGACATCTGACATTTCTCTTCATCATATAACGATATACTCTATAAATATAATCAGAATCTGCAATTAAAAGTGTACTTGGAGCATCATCTCTGCCTAATAGCTCTGACAGCATACCAGATATACTTTTCTCAGAGCTGTCTTTATGCAGTACATATTGCTTTTTAATTTTAATTCCACCATCTTGAAGAGCTTTTTCATATCCTTGTAAGAAGTCCTTATTATAACTCTTTAATAAATCTCCCATAAGTATAGCTATTTTTTCATGGCCACTTCTAATAAAATGAAGTGTACAATCGTATGCTGTTTTATATATATCTGTTGATACTCTGTCAAATGCAGAGTCATCCACCTCATTTCCAATTGCCACACAAGGAATATTTAATGAGCGAACTATTTTTTGAATATATAATTTATCAGTTCTAACAGAAACAAAAACACCTATAATTTCTTCATTTCCACTCAATAACTTGTTGACAATATCCATTTCTAATTCAGTGTTACAATTTAAACGGATAATGGTATAGCCCTTATCTTCAACCAATGACTTAAGCTTACTCCAAACACTACTTACATATTTATCATCTTCATACTGACAAATATATAGTAATATTCCTTTTTGAGATTTATATATATTTTCACGAATTTTTTTTTGTCTTCTAACAACAAATTTGGGTGGAAAATCAGCGTTCATTATTGCCTGCTCTACCTTTTCCACAAGCTCAGGGCTTACATATCTTGTTTTATTTATTACATGTGAAACTGTTGCAGTAGATACTCCTGCCATTTTGGCTATATCTTTTATGGATGCCATATTTTCTCCTATTTCAAAATATTATCTGTCCTGAAGTAGTTCCCTTGCATTATATAAGGCTTTGATTTACAAATTGGTACAAACTTAATTTGTAACTATTATAACATTTAAGCTGTTATTTTTCTATCAAAATCAATATAAGTAGTATAACCCTTCTGTCAAAAAAGGCACTGAAACAATATGTATCAGTGCCTTACTATTATATTCTAAATAGTACTTTTTAAAAAATTATATAACAAAATTTGTCATATATTTTTTTGAAAGTTTTAAAGAATCGATAGTTTTCTCTTTTGAACCTTCAAAATATTTATCTTCTATTTCTATACAAGTGTATCCATCATAGCCAATATCAGTTAAAGCAGATACATATTTACCCCAATCAACATCTCCATAACCAGGTATCTTAGGTGACATAAACTCTAGAGGATATGCCATTACACCAACTTTATTCAATTTGTCACGATAAAGCTTTATATCCTTAAAATGAACATGGAAAATCTTATCCTTAAATTCATAAATTGGTTTTATATAATCTATCATTTGCCATACAAAATGAGATGGATCATAGTTGATACCAAGGTTGTCGCTTGAAATAATATCGAAGACTTTTTTCCAGATAGCCGGTGTTGTCATCAAATTCTGTCCTCCTGGCCACTGGTCCGGACCAAATAACATAGGACAGTTTTCAATTGCCACTTTCACTCCACATTCTTCAGCGAGCTTAATAATAGGTGGCCATACTTCCTTTACAAGTTGTAGATTATCTTCAACCGTCTTAGTCTGATCTCTTCCTATAAAGGTTGTGACCATATTAACACCAAGTTTACTACTAAACTGTATTACCTTCTTTAAATGTTCTACGGCTACAGTTCTTTTCTCCAAATCTCCATCTAAAGGATTAGGATAGTATGCAAGAGATGAGATTTCTACTCCCTTAGTTTTGCAAATATTCTTTATATATTCTACATAGGAATCATCAGTATTTTCTACATCAATATGACTTACACCTGCATATCTTCTCTCTGCTTTACCTTTGGGCCAACAAGCTACTTCAACACATTGGTATCCCAAGTCAGCCGCTATATCCATCATTTCTTCGAAATCACTTTTATCAAGTATAGCACTTACAAAACCTATTTTCATTTCACCTGTACCCAAGCTTTCTTCTCATTTGATTCAAGAACCGCCTCACAAACTCTATCAAGCTGATATCCTACTGTAAAGCTTGTAGTTGGCTGATATCCACCCTCTACTGCCTTTGCAAACTCATATGCTTCAATTGCCTTAAGCTCACCATAACCAATGTTCATTCCAGGTATATTCCAAGTTACATCTCCATGTGGGTTTGCCGGACCTGTATATATCTTTCTGAAGCCTCTCTCTCCATCATTGTCTTCCATACCATAGCATACTTCAAGCTCATTTAGACGCTCATAGTTCCATGTAAGTGAACCCTTTGTTCCGTGAACCTCAACTGTAAGGTAGTTATTACGTCCCCAAGCCATTCTTGTTGCTTCTACACTACCGATTGCACCGCTGTCGAATTTGCAAAGTACTGATACCTCATCATCAACATCTACAACCTGCTTCTTTGCATCATCACCAAGCTTTACAGTTCCCAAAAGGTCTACTCCGCCTTCCTGAACAGGACGCTCATTTATGTATGTCTTTACCATTGATACTACATCTGTTACATTGCCTGCAAGATACTGTGCAATATCAAGTGCATGTGTAAAGATATCACCAAGTGTACCTGCACCTGCTGTTTCTTTTACAAAACGCCATGACAATGGAGATCTTGGATCTGCAGACCAACTCTGCAAATACTGTGCGCGCACATTTGTGATTTCTCCAAGTCTACCACTTTCGATAATCTTTTTAGCTTCATCTATTGCAGGAACTCTTCTATACTGATATCCGCACATAGACACAATGCCCTTCTTTGCAGCTTCCTCTGCAGCTTCTGCCATAGCCTTAGCATCTTCTGTCTTTGTTGCAATAGGCTTTTCACAAATAACATGCTTTCCTGCCTTTAAAGCTGCTATTGAAATTTCTGCATGAGAATCATTTGGTGTACATACACAAACTATATCGATCTCCGGATCATTTACAATGTCCATATAATCTGTACAAGCTTTTTCAAAAGAGAAACGCTCCTTAAAATCCTCAGCAATCTCAGGTACTATGTCACACACTGTTTTAAATACCGGTACATAAGGTGCATCTGTAAATAATTTAGGCATATTGGAAAGTGCAACACAATGTGCTTTCCCCATAAATCCTGCTCCTACAACTCCTACTTTTTTGATCTTCATTACCTTTACCTCCTAAAGTATTTTAAATTTTATTATTTTCTTTTTTTATTTTGAACAATATTACTTAAAGCAACTGCGAAAATAATAATTGCTCCGTTTACAATTTTCTGCTGAGCAGATGAAAGTCCTGCTAAGATTAAAGCATTATTAATCATTCCCATCAAGAGTGAACCTGCAAGTGCACCTATCATAGATCCTGTTCCTCCGGACATTGCCGCTCCTCCAAGTACTACAGATGCAATTACTGACATTTCATCTCCATCTCCAAATGAGTATCTACCTGATTGCATTCTTCCGGCATACATTATTCCGGCAAATGCTGAAAATGCTCCTGACATCATAAAAATTGTCATTTTGATTTTTTCAGTCTTCAAACCTGAATATTTTGCTGCAAGCTCATTTCCTCCGGTTGCGAGTGCATGACGTCCAAAGCGTGTCTTATTAAACAATACAAATCCTATAATATAGAAAACTATTGTCCATAAAATTAGAACTGATACTCCACCAATATAGCCTGTTCCAAATATTGTGTTGAAAACTTGATTTTTAATCGGAACAGCAGCTGTATCTGTTATCCACATAGCCATTCCACGAATAACCTGCATCATACCAAGTGTAGCTAAAAATGATGGTAACTTAAGCTTTGTAACAAGCAAACCATTTATACATCCTACAAATATTCCAAATAGTAATGACAATACGATAGCAAGGAAAATACTATTTGTGGCCTGTAGTACAAGTGCTGAAAACATTGCACTCATTGCAGCTGTGGAGCCTACGGTCAAATCTATCTGTCCTGCTCCAAGAACAAATACTCCTGCAACGGCCATCACAGAAACCATTGCTGTTTGCCTTAATATGTTAAGCAAATTTCCTGAAGCAATGAAGCCTTTACCACCTAATACAATTGAGAAAAATATAAATACTATCCCAAGGACAATATATACAGTAAATTTGCTCATCTCAAACTTCTTATGGCTTTTGGATTGCATTCTGTAATTCCTCCTCTAATTTAATATCTTTTCTACTTATCATTCCTGTAATTCGCCCATCATAGAGTATAATTATTCGATCACATATTGCCATCATTTCGGCAAGCTCAGAAGATACGAAGATTACTCCACAACCTTGATCTGCAAAACTTCTTACTATTTCAAGTATTTCCCCTTTTGCACCTATGTCTACTCCGGCAGTAGGCTCATCAAGCATAATTACTTTAGGACAAGTATTCATCCACTTAGCTATTACTATTTTCTGCTGGTTTCCACCAGATAAAAGGCCTATTTCCTGATCCATATGCTCTGCCTTAACACCAAACTTTTTAATGTTATCTTCAACAAGAGCACATTCTTTCTTATCATCATTGAATATACCTTTGATGCTCAATCTATCCAGAATAGGTAGGACTGCATTATCTTTTATCGAATGCATCAATACAAGTCCTTCTTTTCTCCTGTCTTCCGGAATAAAAGCAAATCCATTCTTTATAGCATCAGTAGGATTTTTTATATGAACTTCCTTATCATCCAGCGTTACTGTTCCGCCTTCTTTCTTTCTCAATCCAAATAAGCTCTCAAGAATCTCTGTTCTACCGCTTCCCATCAAGCCGGCAAAACCAACAATCTCACCATGTTTTAATGAAAATGAAATATCATTTATTTTCTCATTTACTTTTAAATGTTCTACCTTCAGTACATCTTTAGCATTTTCATCATGTTTTCGTTCAACCCACTCAAACTTATGACCTTTACCAGAAGTTCCTCCCATCATATAGGACACTATCTTATCTAATGTCATGTCCTTTATATCCTGAGTAGTTACATGCTCACCATCTTTAAGAATTGTAATACTGTCACAAATACTTAAAATCTCATTCATACGATGGGATATATAGACCATTGAAACTCCTTCATTTTTCAGCTGTGTTATTATCTCAAATAAACGCTTTGTTTCTGAATCCGAAAGAGCAGCTGTCGGTTCATCAAAAACAAGAATTTTAGCATCTTTTGAAACTGCTTTTGCAATTTCAACCATCTGACTCATTCCTACACTCAATTCAGACACAACTGTTGATGGAGAGATGTCCATTCCAAGACGATGCAAAATCTGACTTGTCTTTTCATTCATTGCTTTCACATCTCTAACACCATTTTTAACAATTTCTGTACCAAGGAAAATATTCTCTGCTACTGTCATTGTTTGCACAAGTGAAAGTTCCTGGAAAATCATTGCAATGCCTTGCTCTTTAGCATCCAAAGGTTTTTCTATTACAGTCTCTTTCCCATCAATGAAAATCTTTCCCTCATCATGTGTATACACTCCTGTCATTATCTTCATCAATGTGGATTTACCTGCACCATTGCCTCCTGCAAGTGCATGAACTTCCCCATGTTTTAATTCAAATTGCACATTCTTAAGTACTTTAGCATCACCAAATGACTTGCAGATGCCTTCCATCTTTAATACTGTGTTTTCCATTCTATCCCCTTAAAATTAAATCAGGCACTTATCTTATTTTTCTTACTTGTCTGCTTCTACAAGCCAGCTAGGAGCATCTACATGATAAACAGCTTTATATGCATCAAGTACATTTTCCTTATCTACCATCATTGCAGGACATACAACATACTCTGGTGTGCTCTCTCCTATTAATGATAATGCTGCAAGTTTAGTCTCTGCAACACCCTGATCATAAGGCATCTGTGCACCTACGCCCACTACTGTGCCTTTAGCAATTTCAAGTGCGATATTGTTTCCAAGGTCAATTGCTACTAAAGCAATTTGTCCTTCTTTTCCTGCAGCTCTTACAGATGAAAGTATTCCTTCCATAGGTATATCCCATGAAGCATAAATTCCATCAATATTAGGGAACTGAGTTAATATAGCATCAGCCTGCTCATTACAGCCATTCTCATCTGTAAATCCTTGTTCTACTACAATCTCAATATTTGGGAATTCACTTTTTAAAGTATCTCTGAAGCCAGCATCTCTCTGATTTGTAACAAAGAAATCTGCATCATAGTATACCATTCCAACTTTTCCGCTACCGTTTAACTTGTTACCAAGCAATCTTGCAGCAACAACTCCGTTTCCATAGCTATCAGCAGATACACAAGATACATAATCTTTTCCGCCCACCATATCTTCCATAGCATTATCCATAAATACTACTTTAATTCCTGAATCTATTGCTCTCTTGTAAGCATCAGCAGTAGCCACAACATCAGTTGGTATAGAAATTATTGCATCAGGTTTTAATGCCATTACTGTTTCTATATCTGATACCTGCTTTTCAGCTGAAAAGTTAGCATCTGTTACTGCTACAACTTCCATATTCAAATCTGCACAAGTAGCCTTTATAGCATCTAACTGTGCTGTAGCCCAGTCATTTCCGCCATAGTGCATACAAATAGCAACCTTAAAGTTTCCGGCCTTTATAGCTTCCTTTTGTTCATCACTTATAGTTATTGTATTTGCATCAACTCCCGTCTCACCATGTGGACCTTTAGTCAATATTTGACTGTCTCCATCTGACTTCTGTGCATCTCCCTCTGTCTTTTGAGCACTTTCTGCGGTACTCTCATCTTTAACTGTCTGTTCTGCCGCTGACTGGCCTGCTTCAGTCTTACTACTATCTCCACCTTGTGCACATCCTGTTGCATTTAGCACCATCGCTGCAAGTGCTATTGCTGTTAACGCTTTAATTCTCATTTTATACTTTTCTCCTTAATTCTTTATTTTATATTTTATACAAGTTTGTTCTTTAAAAATTCATATGAAATTCTGCAAGCTTCCTTTGCATCACCTGCATATCCATCCACTTCTACAAGCCAATCACCATCATAACCTCTGGATTTAACATATGAAATAACTCCATCTAAGTCAACTCTTCCTGTTCCAAGTGGTGCAAATCCCTCATCATTAAGATCTTTTAAATGTATCAATGCGATTCTGTCATAATACTTTTTAATAAACTCAAGTGGATCATATCCTCCAGCTAAAAGATGTGCAACATCCGGACAAACCTTAATATTTGAATATGCCAAAAGCTCATCTATTTCCTTTGGACTCTCTGCAATTGATCCAAGATGTGGATGGAAACATGCAACCAAGCCATACTTATCAGTAATTTTCTCTAACTCCTCAAGTCCTTCAGATAAAAGTTTTGTATCTCCCGGTCTGATTCCACCTGTTCTTATTGCTCCTCCACAAATTACCAAATAAGTAACTCCTGCTTCCTTAGCTGCCTTACACACTTCCTCAACATGAGCCATCTCATCTTCCAAAGCATCTTTATAAATAAAATTGGCACCAATGCATACACTCATCATCTGCACATCTGCACTCTTCATCATGTCCTTAAGGCTGTCAATATTATCTGCATAGTTAGTCAAATTTCCATCAAGAACCTCGATATGCTCAAATCCAATCTCACGAATTGCCTTCATAGCTTCTAAATCATCGCACATTGTTAAATATCTAATGTCTTTAACACTTGTTACCCCTGCTCCTGATCCTACTAAAGGTCCAAATGCATTTGTCATATAACCTAATCTCATACATATCCTCCATTTGTATTTTTTTAATATTTTCTAATATTATTTGCGCAAATTTTTTAGTATCTTGTTTAATAAACATACTACTTTTCATTGTTTTTTATCAGTATTGTTTGTTTATTATTTATAATATTCGCTATATCTTTGAATATTTTATCCAATAGTGTTTACAGCTCATTTATATTCGAACTATAGATTTTTATTATCCTAAATTTATTTTTGGATACTCTTCGCACCTAATCTCTTCTCTTTCTTTTGTAGGTGCAACCCACAAAACCGCATTACTAATCACTTTCAAAACTGTAGAGTTGTAATAGGCCAAATTGGTATCATGTCCTGGATGAAAGTAGAAAACCTTTCCAAATCCCCTCTGCCATGTGCAGCCACCTCTAAATATGTTTCCTCCGGAAAACCAAGTAGTAAAAACAACATCATCAGGCTTCGGAATATCAAAGAATTCTCCGTACATTTCTTCCTCTTCTAAATCGAAAAATTCCGGTATTCCTCTTGCAATTGGATGTGAAGGAGTAGTAGTCCATACACGTGCGAAGTCTCCAAAACGATACTTTAATGTACAGCTTGTACCCATAAGTCTTTTGAATACTTTACTCAGATGAGCCGAATGTAGTACAATAAGGCCCATTCCTTTCATCACTCTGTTACATATTCTTTCTACTATCTCATCCGGAAAAACATCATGGCTACGATGTGCCCAGAAAACAAGTACGTCTGTTTCATTCAATGTCTCTTCAGTAAATCCGAATTCTTCTATATCACTGTTTAAACATACAATTTCACAATCATTAGCAGATGTTAATTCTTTTTTTATCCCACCGGCTATTTCAGCAGCAATACCATTTGGATAAACCTCACGTACCCTTTCTTCCTTTTCGTGCAATTTCTCATCCCAGACAACAACACGCATTATAAACCTCCCTCAAACTTTATAACTTCGTTTTTCTCTGAAGATTCCCAAACTGCTTCAAGTACCTGCATCACACGGCGTATTTCAGAGTTCTTAATTATAAATTCCGTCTTTCCTTCTCTTGCATCTCTATAATTTTCGAAAAATTCAATATGTTCATTATTTGCAATAGGAAGCTCCTCTGTTATAAGAATGTCTTTGTCAATTTGACCAAATGAACGGGTAGGTCCTGCAAAGGTCATAGTTGTCTCTCCAGGAACATTTGTAAGAAGACGAGTTGTCTTTACAATTTTTCCATTTGGGAAAAATCCATCTGAGTAAGCACTTCCCTTGTCACCACCAATAAACCAATGATGCTCAAACCAGTTTTCTTTATCGCCTAAAAAATATGTTCCAAGCTCTATTTCTGCACGAATATTATTCTGGAACTTAATATCAATTTTAAAATAATCATCAACTTCAAAATTAATTACATTCCTTACTTGAGCATAAACGGACTCAACTTTTGACGGTACCATCCATAATATCTGATCAATTAAGTGAACGCCCCAATCGTAAAGCATTCCACCACCATATTTTTTATATACATGCCAGTCATGCATATTTCCATTTATTCCATATAACATTGACTGAATCGTATATACATTGCCCAGTGTATTCTGATCATAAATATTTTTCATTGTCCTATAATCTTTATCATAACGCCTTTGATGATGAATTGTGAAACCAACTCCATATTTCTCACATATCTGTATCATTTCATCATATTCTTTTACACTAAGAGCAACCGGTTTTTCACAGATTATATTTTTTCCTGCTTTTGCAGCCTTTTCTACCATTTCTCTATGCTTATGGTTTTCAACTACAATCAATACAGTATCAATCTCTTCATTTTCAAGTAGCCTATCTGCGTTTGTATATTTAATTACTCCCGGAGTTGAGGCGTCGTCCATTCTTGACTCATCAATATCACAAATCCCAACTAATTCCATGCCTTGCGTCTGTGCAATCTTCAGCTCATGTTTATGCCCCATGTAACCAAAACCTATAATACCAAATTTAATCACTGGTAGAGCTCCTTTCAAAACATCTCTTTTTGTTAAAATATTTACGTAAATATTCTTTTTATCTCTTATCTCGTTGTCCCTATTATTCCATATTTATGGTCATAAAGTCAATGAAATTCCTATATATTATCATTTTTCTATGTTTTAACTAATTTTTACTATAATTCTTTATTTTCAGAATTTTATTTACGTAAATTTTGTTATAAAAAAGGAATAACTCCTAATAAAAGGGGTTATTCCCAAACATTAAATAAGTGAAAGCAATAAATGCTTTCCCTCCAAAGTATATATTTTTAATTTTATCCACTAGGTTTTATTTCAAATACTTAGACATTAATACCCATACATCCATTTTTCTTACTTTTTCAAATTCTTCTTTACTAACAATAGTTTCATGCGAACCTTCTACTACAACTTTCCATCATTTAGCTTTCGTAGTGCATGATATAGATCATTGATTCTCACTTTAGTTTCAATGATTTTTTCAATATCCACATCTTCATCTACAATGGAATTCAAATCAATCTTGTAATCCTCATACCCGTAAACCTTATGTTTTTTATCTGATTTATTTAAATAAGCCTCATGATTGACTTGCTTCTTATATGCTTTATATATTTCATCGGATACATATATCTTTTCACATTTTACATAGATATATTTTCTATCATCTGTCATTTGTAAAATCCTCCTTTTTATCCAAAGTTTCAAATCCGATTTTTTGAACAAAAAAGGAGGACTCCTGCATTTTGGCATGCGAAATCCTCTTTCTTTTTCCATTAAGTTCGAAATGAATTTCTCTTTATTTTTTCTTTGGTTCATCTCTTTCTCATATCACCACGCAACACTAATTTGCAGTACCTGTCAAACTTATGCATGACGGCCTTTTCATTTACGGAAGACTATTGCCCCATTCGAGTTCACCTCCTCCGTTCTTAGTTAAATATATTTCCTTTCGCCTATATACCCATTTAAGCACATAAAAAATCTGAATTTTTGAGAAATCTCAAGAAATAAAAAAACACTTGAAAAGCATCTCTACTGTCCAAGTATTTTTCCAAAACTTTTATATTCTATTTTTATAAACCATGATTCCAATATATTTCATACATAGTATCAATTTCCAACTATATGTTCAGTATGGTAATTATAATTTATAAATTTATGATAATCATTTTCATCTTTAAAGGTATCATTCCAATAAAACACATCACCATAATTCCTATGTGTTTTTATACCCTTAATAGTCCTCTCAATGATTAACTATTTTTTATATTTTGAAATATCAAATGATATAACTTTGGTCTTTTTTACATAGCCATAATATATTTCATTTTATTCTAACTATGCCATAGTTCATATCTGTTCCATTCTTTATGTCAGCAACTATCATATATTCTCCATATATGTCTTCTATGTAATCAAATATTGGTTTTAATACTTCCTCTCCCTCTAAATTCAAAAGACCATACTTTCTAATCTTCATACTTGAATCTGAATAAATGTAGCCAATCATTGCTGAATGTTCTTTATAATATTTTGCTTTTGAAACAAAAAACAAGGAATTACCTCGAAAAATATTTTCTCCATTCTTCCCTATAACAGATACTAAATCTTTTGTTACAAAGGCTTTTCCATCATGAAATTCACCAATAATTAAAGAAACTCCACTTATAGCACTGTATGAGTAAAAAGGAATCACAATGTCTCCCGTAGTATCTATGTAGGCCCATGCAATATAACCGTCATCCAAATAATTATTAATTGCAACAGCAGCAAGACCTTCACTAAAATTATGTGCATCATCATATTTGCACTCAATTACCTCTTTACCATTTTTGTCTATATAGCCCCATTTATCTTGCCTTTTTACAGCAGCAAAACCTTCATGTAAATCACTAATTTCATCATAAAAAGTATTTGTTACTACAATTCCTTTATTGTTTATAAAAGTCCATTTATCCCCCTGCTTAACAGCTGCCAAGCCCTCATGAAAATCCATTACTTCATCATATTGAAAGTCTATTACTATATTTTCATTTATATCTATAAACCCCCATTTATTATCCTTATCCATAACCGCAGCATAATTTTCATAAAATAAATGTACATCATAAAAATTAAAATCAATAACCTGATTGAAGTTTTTATCTATGAATCCCCACAAACCCTTAAGCTTAACTGCTGATAAACCATCTTTAAAAGAATATATGTTTTCATAAGTTTTATCCGATAACTTGTTACCTGCTTTGTCAACATAGAAAAAAGAAGAATTTTTATTTGCAATAAATACATTTTCTCTATCAAAATCAATATCATCAAAAAGCGGATACTCATAGATATCTTTGGTACTTGCATCAATAATACAAACTTCTCCACTGTTCTTATAAAATTTAAATAAGTTCCCCTCTAAAAAACTTATATCTTTATATAAACTTGGTTTGATTACCCACTCCCATTGAGTATTTGTTTTATTAATTAAATTTGATACCATAGTACTAGAAAATATTAGAAACAAAGCAAATATTAAAAGTGAGATTTTTTTTCTATTTAGTAAATAATTGTGCCTCTCCTTCCCTTCTGTCCTTATAATCATATTTAATATTACCCCCTTTGCTATTTATAAATAACTCTTTTATTTTTTTCGGATCATATTTTCCATTGTTATTTATAATATAATCTCTAAGTTCTTTCACTTTTATAAGTTTTTCGGCCTCTACTTGTGTCATACGAACATCTTTTTTCACTATTTCCCCAGTGCTACTTCTTGTTAAAAATCTATTGAACATATCCAAATCATTTTTTTCTGAAAAATCATATCCATAGCCAATAGTATAACTATCTGGTGAACTATTAATTCTTACTTCTAAAAAAGGACTTCCTTCGTACTTTATGATTAAATCTTTTGTAGTTTCATCATACCCTATACCATTTTTATTATTAATAACCCCTTCAGCATCTGCCCAATGCATTTTCCCGCTGTTCTTATCTTGAACCCAACCTGACGCCAACATATCACCACTACTATGGAAATAATAAATTTTTCCATCCTTTTTCTGCCTCTCCATTCTGATTCAGATACTTCCACTTACCTGTATTTTCATCTTTCACCCAGCCTACTTGTAATGATACTCCTGATACCATAGTTTTTGGTTTCAACTCTGTCGTAGCAGCTCCCGTATGTACTCCTGAGATTGCTCCTCTGTATAGGCTATCTGCAAATAGAGTATTAACATTTCCATTTTTCCAATTTGCCGGATTAAACGCCTCACTGCTGCCGACTACAACCGGTATACTTCCCAATGCTACTTGTGCTATATATGTTTTTATAACTTCCGATTCCGTTCCTTTCGGTGTATCTGGTGTACCTATAGAAGGAATAGCTCCCAGTGCCGCCTGCCATGCTCTGCTCATATCTACTTTTGGAAGTTTATTTGTTTGTGATTTCGCATACTCTCCGGTTTCATTACCTATAAAAACTGTTTTTTGGCTACTTATATCAATATTTCTTTTATCTTTAATGATGTTTTACCCATTTATCTGCCTCCCTGATATTGACTGACTGTTTTGATAACCTCCAATGCCGCTCTTTCCCATTCTTTTCTGTCTTTATACATACAGCTGAAAATCCCCTGTACCAAATTATTCCCTGTACATGCAATATACATTATGTTATAAGCCTCATCATCTATTCCATAACTTTGAAAGTCAAATCTGTGTATGATGACATCTTTTTCCACGTCTTCATTTTCTTCAAAAAACTCATAACTTGGGTTGGCATTTTTTATAAGTCCGGTTACCAGCCTTGTATCTTGGTCATTTCCCGAAATTCCAAGATCTGTAAAAGTGAAGTTTACAGACATATCAAGACTTGTATAAATCTCATCAGGTCTTTTTCCTGAGAAATACTTAACCTCTGCTATCTCGGGTAACATTGGAACAAAGTTTTCCGGTAACATGACACTTACTCTGTCATTAAAAAGCAGGGTTTTATTAAAATGAATTAACTCATTATTTATATATAAACCCTCATTTATACTACCGAAAGTATCCCTTCTTTATATTTGAAGTGCCTTAACTATATGCTCATCATAATATTCCATAAGTTCTATTACCTCTTTTAGTAAATTGTTTAATTCTTTTGGATACTTATATCCCCGTCTGCATTTATTTCCACCATTTCGAATTTAATTTTTACTTTCTTTCTTGCTGACATTATCAATGAATCAGATGAACTAAATGTCATGTTTTTGCCGGATGTACTCACCTTATTATCCGCTTTTAATTCTACTCCGTTATCTTTTATATACATTGTTTTACCGTCTTTTGTAACTATACCCTTTATTTCATTGGAAAAAGCTGACATATTTTCACATTCTATGGCAAATACATTTTTACTTTCATCCCTGTCTCCAAAATATACTTTTGCTTTTGCTCCTACTTCAGGTGTACAATACATGACGTTGCCTGTAACGGGCAGCCACTCAAGTCTATATCTTTTCTTTTCCAAACCGCTGTCCATGGAAAACTTTACAAATACATCCTCAGCTTTTACATCTACATATACAATTATTGAACCGGATCCACCGGTTTCATTACGACTTCTCCTGTATAATCTACAACAAGCATCGGATTTTTACCATCCTTATCAAATCTTGTTATACGTTGTTTATCTTCTCCTGCTATATAACTATATTCATATAAAAAAACATAGTTATCACTACAAAATAATTGTGGTATGTATGCACTTTCAGAATCCTTAATTCTACTGTATATCAATCTGATAGTGCCTGTGTTCATATCTGTAATAAAGAGCTTAGTTCTTTCTTCTTCATCCATAATTGACTCTCCATTAGATACACTATATAAAAAGTTGTCATTTACTTCATAATTTTCTATATAAGCATCATAATCTATAGGATACCTTGGCGTATTGATTATTTCATAGTCAATATTTGAGCCGTCTTTCGCCTTTTCTATATCTTCTGCTTTTATCCTAAGCATCACATACATATGAACCGTAAACTCTACTTTATCTTTTTCTTCTCTACTTACGCTTCCTGTATCGTTAAACTTAATTTTATCTATATAATTCTTATCTCTGTACAAAAACTCCATAGGTTGGTAAAAGTATATATATCCGTTTAATACTCTGTAATAATTAGGATTTTCTCTAAATAAACCTATACTTACTAAATCATATTCCTCCATATCTCTGTCTTTCATTATATCCCACTTGTCTGAATTACTCCTTATTTTATCATCCAGATTTTTTGCCCATATATCATAAGTCTCTACTATATTAGTTGTATTGTTACGATCCCAGCTTGAAGCTTCTTTATAATACCGAAATGTAGTCAGCTCTTTTTGCTTATATTTTACTTTATTCCATCCAAACAGATAATGATATGGGACATCTACTCCTATACCTGGCCCATAACTTGCCTCTCTTATTATACGCATGCTGTATTCATTAAATACAACACTACCGACTCCTCCCAATCTTATTTGATCATAATAAATCTTAGATGAATAAATCTTTATACCATCTAAAGTATATTTACTAAGTATATCTCCATTAAACAAGTATATATACTTGCCATCTATATAGTTTCTGTCTCCCTCTCCATTAATTACAGGCTTTATCCCACCATTTATATTTTCCAATTGCTTTTTATCTATATCTCTACTCATCTTGCATATTCCGAACATATCCTTACAAAGGAAAAAGATATCCGAATTATTTTCCATAATTGAGCCTATATAATTTGAGCCTGAATATACCTCATCTACTGCTTTGCCCTCATTATCCATATACATTAGTCTACCATTATACACAAAATATATACCGTCTTCCACTTGACATACATTACCCATACTCTTTACAGTAATATTTTTATTATCTGTAAAAAATTTTTTCCTAATAACCGCCGGATATTTGTCAGCAGGGATATACATAAAATCACATAGCGAAAGTGCAAAATATCCTGCAATAATAAAGCATAAACCTATAATCCATACTTTCTTTTTATTTTTCATATTGCTCCCTTAGATATCTTCCTGAATATTATTTATATTTTAATTTCTTCTCAACAATTCACCAAACAGGGTGTCCATATTTATACTGGTAGCTGTGCAACAATTAAATTTTTCTATACTTATTTTTTCTCCGTCCAATAACACATTCACTTCTACCTCAACTAACTTTTGCTCTTTTTTAGTTTCACCTTCTACGCTCAGCCGCTTCAGATTTTTTAATATTCCCATTCCTGTTTCTACACCATCAATATCTACTCCTGGAATTTTCCTAATTGAAATTGTTGTTGTAAGTGCCTTTATCAATTGATTTATCCTTTCATAAGTTGTGCCCTTTACATTATCACCCAATTCTAATATTTCCAATAGGCATTCCTCTTTTTTACTATTCTTGTCTTTAAGATAGATCTTACCTATATTATCTAGGAAAGTATATATTATTTTTTCAGTCTCTTTTCCCGGAAGTATATATAAACAAAAGAATGGTAATCTTTTCCTATATTGGCATATATAATGTATGCTTTAAGAGACTTTATTAATTGCATCAAACTGTCTCCCGATTGTTCATATGCTATCTCATCAAATTTATTCTGTAATGTCTCTTCTGCCTTTTGAGCAGCAAAGCTTCCGATATCTTTTTTATAAAGGTTTCATCACTATTTCCCCATTCTCATCTATTACCAAAACGGGGCTGCTGCCATCTCGGTTAATCCTTGTAATACAGGTCTTTTCATAATCATTACTATATTCATATATGAAAATATACTCATCTGTACAAAAAATCTCAGGTTCTGATTGTTCTGAAAAAAAAACTTTCTTTTTATAAATCTCCTTAGATAAACCTGTATCACTATCTATAGAAAATACATATAAGTTTTTATCTCCTTTTTCATTGTCCAAAGGATCATTATATAATAAGTATAATGTTTTGCCTTTAATTACAATCCCTTCTACAATAGCATTATCTCTCAAACTTGTATCTATAATTTCATACTTAATGTAGGATTTATCAGAAGCGTTTTTAATATCGTCCACCTTAATTTTAAATATTTTATATTCATCTGTTTCATACATTACCTTACCTATTTCTTCACTTATTAGCTCCCTGAAACTGTTTTTTGAGAATTTTTCTTTATATTCTCTATCTCTGTAATTAATCACCTGCATTCCCAATATATATATACCCATCAGAAACTTCTAACAATTCTCTAGCATATAAGTTTATACTCTGCAAATTATAGTTATCAATATTTCTATCCGTTGCATCTGTTGATATTCTTTTCCTTGCGGTTTCATCTACTTTTTCTGCAAATGAATCGTATGGTAAAATATCTTCTTCTCTATAAGAATTCCACTCTGCAGGTGGCAAATAATACCTTAAAAGTTTTAGTCTGGGTATTTGATACTTTATCTTATTTATGTCAAACATATAATAGCTTGGAACATTTATTTCTAAACCGCCATGACCGTCCACCGAAAAAACATAATCATCAAATATAATATTGTTGAAAGGTGAAATATATTCTAATTTATTTTAAAAAATTCTTTTTCCATTTAAATCATATTTCTCATAATCAACCTTGTTATTTAATATATATATATTTTTGTCTTCCAAATATATATCGCCCCATGTGCTAAGTATCTTTACTCTCTCTCTACCAGAGATTGCATTATAAATATTTGAATTATTATCATATAAAAGAATATCTTTATCTTTTACTAAAATTCCTACAATATCATTAGGTAGTTTACATATTTCCTTTACCTTATCATCTGTATCCTCTATATACATTAATCTGTCTTTATAAACAAAATATTCTGCATTTTCTCCTTGTTCTACTTTTTTAATTATTTTACCACCTGTATTATCGTCATGAACTACTATTTTTTCTTTCAGCCAATGCTTGTTTGCAGATACATACATAAAGTCAAAATTAGGTAGTACAAAAACTAATAAAACAGATATTAGCACTATTAAAAAAACTATTGCAACTCATACTTTTACTTTCCTTTTCATAGCTATTTAATCTCCAGTTTTAAACTTGTTCTATTCTAAAATCATGGTAAATAATTTACTAATATATACATATTTATTTGTTCCTGAAAGAAATGAAGTGTTCTTTATATCAATTTCTCCATTTACAGTCTGAACTTCTACCAAATATGTTTTTTCCTTATATATTAATTCACCTAGCATATCCAGCAGTTCCATTCCTGTAGAAACAATACTCTCCCCATCTTCTACTCCAAATATCCTCCCATTTGTCATAGTATCCAAAGTTAATGCTGATATTAGACAATCTATTTTCAACTTCAAAGGTTTATCTGATATTTTTTTAATTCTAATATATCAATAAAACATCTTTTTTCTTGAGATCTCTTATTCCTTCTTATATAGATTCTACTTATATTATTCATAAAGTTATTAATTAAAATTTCTGTCTCACTACTTGGAAATACTTGATAGTTAAAAGAGTCTGCATTTCCATCATTATTTGCAAATATGGTATAAACTTTAAGCTTACTAAATAGATCTCCCAAATCTTTTCGAGACTGCTCATATCTTTTCAGTCTGCTCTGATCTATTATCTTTGGCATCTTGATATTCGGTATCAACACTTCCTCTCCGTCTTCCATCTTCTCCAAACCGTAGGTTCCCCCCTGTTTCTCGAACAGATTCTCTTTGACTATCGGGGTGTAGGTTTCTTCCTCCAAAAGATATTACCTGTCCGCCAGTATTACTGTTTCTTTCATCAGCCAAGCCTCCTTTATTTTCTTCATTATTTATTGTTTCGGTACTTTTAACGGTTTCGTTTACAGTATTATTATAACGCTCCTTATCTGTCTTTGTCCGCTCTTTTATCTCTATTTCTTTAAGTTTTTCTCTCTCACCTATCCTCCTATAAAGTTATAATTAGCGTAGTCAGGATAGCGAATCTGTATCGCTTGCCAAAAGAATGGTGCATAAGTACAGCAAAACAAGTCTTCTACTGTATACTTCATACACTCATCCATCTGTTCTTCCGGTTCTTTATAATCATCTACACTTGGTGTAGTGTTACAATAAAGGTTAAATGCCAGTCTCACCACCTTCATACTGCTACCTGTTTGCCACCCCTCACACAAACACTCGGTCTTTATATCACCGGTCTTAAAATCATAAATACTGTTAATATTTCTTCTCGTATCAGGGCTGATACCCAGACAATAGCAAAGTGCCTTATGGTAGGCATCTTGTTTCCTTACTTCTTTTAGTTTTTCATAGTAGAATTTTTCATGTGCCTCGCTAATAAATATAATAGACCGTTTACTATTATTTTCTGCACTTAACGCTGTGCTCTTCATATTGAACCTCCTTATAGATATAAAAAAAGAACAAACACTTATAAAAAGTGCTTATTCCCAAACATTAAACAAGGGAAAGCAATAAATGCTTTCCCTCGCCAAACTTATATATAGACTTTTACTTCAATATCTTTAAATCTGTTTGCCTTTGTGTACTCAGGATGCTCAGCCATAAATGCCTGCACATCCGCTCGCCTCACCGTTAAGCTGCAAAAATAAATATATTGCTGCCTAATTCCTCTTTTCCGCAATCGCTGCCTGTGCTGCTGCAAGTCTTGCAATTGGCACTCTAAATGGTGAACATGACACATAGTCAAGGCCGATCTTGTGGCAGAACTCAACTGATGAAGGATCTCCACCGTGCTCGCCGCAGATACCTACGTGAAGCTCAGGTCTTGTCTGCTTTCCAAGCTCGATAGCCATCTTCATAAGCTTACCAACTCCAACCTGGTCAAGCTTAGCAAACGGATCGTTCTCGAAGATCTTTCTGTCATAGTAAGCATTGAGGAACTTACCTGCATCATCTCTTGAGAAACCGAATGTCATCTGTGTAAGGTCGTTTGTACCGAAGCAGAAGAATTCAGCCTGCTTAGCAATCTCATCAGCTGTAAGACATGCTCTTGGGATCTCAATCATTGTACCAACTTCATACTTGATGTTTGAGCCTGCTGCCGCAATCTCCTCATCTGCTGTCTTAACAACGATATCCTTAACGTACTTAAGCTCCTTAGCGTCAGATGAAAGCGGAATCATGATCTCCGGCTTAAGGTTCCAATCAGGATGAGCCTTAGCTACATTGATAGCAGCTCTGATAACAGCCTTTGTCTGCATTACCGCAATCTCAGGATATGTTACTGCAAGACGAAGTCCTCTGTGTCCCATCATCGGGTTGAACTCGTGAAGTGAAGCGATGATAGCCTTAATCTGTGCTACGCTCTTGCCCTGAGTCTTTGCAAGCTTCTCAATCTCAGCTTCCTCTGTAGGAACGAACTCATGAAGCGGCGGATCAAGGAATCTGATTGTAACAGGATTACCCTCAAGTGCCTCGTAAAGCTTCTCGAAATCTCCCTGCTGTACAGGTAAAATCTTCTCAAGAGCTTTCTCTCTCTCTTCTACTGTATCTGAACAGATCATCTCTCTGAATGCGTCAATTCTGTCGCCCTCAAAGAACATATGCTCTGTACGGCAAAGTCCGATACCCTCTGCACCAAGCTCTCTTGCTTTTCTTGCATCCTCAGGTGTATCTGCGTTTGTACGAACTTTAAGTCTTCTATACTTGTCAGCCCATCCCATGATTCTTCCAAACTCACCTGCGATCTGAGCTTCCTGAGTTGGAATAGCACCATCATAAACATTACCTGTTGTACCGTCAAATGAGATAACATCTCCCTCGTGGAATGTCTTTCCGCCAAGCTCGAACTTCTTGTTCTCCTCATCCATAATGATCTCTGAAAGACCTGATACACAGCAAGTACCCATACCACGAGCAACAACAGCTGCGTGTGATGTCATACCACCACGAACTGTAAGGATACCCTGTGAAGCCTTCATACCCTCGATATCTTCAGGTGATGTCTCAAGTCTTACAAGAACAACCTTCTTACCTGCATCAGCCCAAGCCTTTGCATCTTCAGCTGTAAATACAATCTGTCCGCTTGCAGCACCCGGTGAAGCAGCAAGACCCTTACCTATAGGTGTAGCCTTCTTAACAGCCTCTGTATCAAATGTTGGGTGAAGAAGTGTATCAAGGTTTCTTGGCTCTATCATAGAAACAGCCTTAGCCTCATCAATCATACCCTCATCTACAAGGTCACATGCGATCTTAAGTGCAGCAAATGCTGTTCTCTTACCGTTTCTTGTCTGTAACATGTAAAGCTTTCTATCCTCGATAGTAAACTCCATATCCTGCATATCTCTGTAATGATCCTCAAGCTTATGGCAAATCTCAACGAACTCATCATATACAGCAGGCATTACTTCCTTCAACTGATCGATATGCTGTGGTGTACGAACACCTGCAACAACGTCCTCACCCTGAGCGTTCATAAGGAACTCACCCATGAGCTTCTTCTCACCTGTAGCAGGATCTCTTGTAAATGCAACACCTGTACCTGATGTATCACCCATGTTACCGAATGCCATCATCTGTACGTTAACTGCTGTACCCCATGAATATGGAATATCATTGTCACGACGATAGATATTTGCACGTGGGTTATCCCATGAACGGAATACAGCCTTAACGGCAGCCATAAGCTGTTCCTTAGGATCTGAAGGGAAATCTGAACCGATTTTTGACTTATACTCAGCCTTGAACTGATTTGCAAGTTCCTTCAAATCTTCAGCTGTAAGGTCAACGTCCTGTGTAACTCCCTTTTTCTCTTTCATCTGGTCGATAAGAACCTCAAAATACTTCTTACCAACTTCCATAACTACGTCTGAGAACATCTGGATAAATCTTCTGTAGCAGTCATAAGCCCATCTTGGGTTACCTGACTTTGCAGCTAGAACCTCTACAACCTCTTCGTTAAGACCGAGGTTAAGAATTGTATCCATCATACCCGGCATAGATGCTCTTGCACCTGAACGAACAGAAACTAAGAGAGGATTTTCCTTATCACCGAATTTCTTTCCTGTGATCTCTTCCATCTTAGTAATATTCTCCATGATTTGACCCATGATCTCATCATTTATCTTCTCGCCGTCCTCATAGTACTGAGTACATGCCTCTGTTGTAATTGTGAATCCCTGAGGTACAGGTAAACCGAGATTTGTCATCTCTGCAAGGTTTGCACCCTTACCACCCAAAAGATTTCTCATTGTTGCGTTACCTTCTGTAAAAAGGTATACCCACTTATTTGCCATACGTAAAAACCTCCATATGTATTTTACTGTGTTTTCCGTCCATTATTATACCATATTCATATAATATAGCAAAGCATAAAAAAGAAAATTATTTACCTTTTACAGAGATTTTTTGATACTTTACTACCAAAAAGATGTAAATAGTAAATTTTAACAAATTCTTGTATACAGTATTCCGTCTGTTTAAGTCAATTTTTAACTTTATACCTATTAATCAAACCTTTGTATACCCATAATAATCCAAAAACTCACAGCAAAATAAAACTTTATAAAATTGTATATTATAAAAATCTTGCATTTAAAAACTTTTGCATTATACTATAATTTGAAATAAAACGATAAGGTATTTAATATAGTAGCTTTGGCTACTTTAACTATGCAATGTATATGGAGGAATTATGCATCAGGAACAATGTATTAAGGACAATTTATATTATGTTGGAGGCAGCGATAGAAGACAGAGACTTTTCGAGAATGCTTATCCTATTCCAAATGGAATGGCTTACAACTCATATATTATATTGGATGAAAAAACTATACTCTTTGACTCAGTTGATAAAACTGTTGAAGATGTGTTCTTTGAAAACTTAAAAGCAACACTTGGTGACAGACCCCTTGACTATGTAGTAATAACACATATGGAACCTGACCACGCCGCTACTTTGGGCGATCTTTTAAATATTCATCCTGAAATGATGATAGTTGGTAATGCTAAGATAAAGGCAATGATTGGCCAGTTCTTTGACTTCTCTTTAGACCACAGATTTATGGAAGTAAAAGAAGGTGACACATTAAGCACAGGCGAACATACATTTAAGTTCTATTTTGCACCCATGGTTCACTGGCCTGAGGTAATGATGGTATATGATGAGAAGTCAAAAGCACTTTTCTCTTCAGATGCTTTCGGTTGTTTCGGTGCACTTTCAGGAAATATATTCGCAGATGAGTTAAACTATGAGTGTGAGTGGTACTCAGAATCAAGAAGGTATTATGCAAATATTGTAGGAAAATTCGGCTTGCAGGTTATGAATATTTTAAAGAAACTTGCCGCTCTGGATATAGAGCTTATCTGTTCACTCCATGGTCCTATATATAGAACAAAAGAGGATATCCTTGCCTGCATCAAAAAGTACCAGACATGGGGTTCTTATTCTCCCGAAGATGAAGAGGTAGTTATATTCTCAGGATCTGTTTATGGACATACAGAAGATTTTTCCACATTGCTTGCAACCTTAGTAGCTCAAAGAGGAATAAGAAATACAAAGGTACTTGATATTTCTGCTATTGATGTATCTTACCTGCTTTCAGAGGCTTTTAGAGCAAAGGTACTTGTATTTGCTTCTTCTTCTTACAATGGTGGACTCTTCACTCCAATGGAAAACTTCCTTATGGACCTTGTAGCACATAATTTCCAGAACAGAGATGTTTTTGTAGTGGAGAACGGTTCATGGGCACTCACAGCCGGCAAAACCATGCGTGAGATTATAGGACAATTAAAGAATGTCAATATCTCAGAAGAGACTATCAGTATCAAATCACTTCTTACTAAAGATCAGTACGCTGATGCGGTTGCAATGGCAGATAAGATTGTAGAATATTTGAAAAAATAATATAATTTATTTCTATGTATACCTGCTTAGTTGGGTATACATTTTTTATTGATTTTTTCGAAATCCGGTAGTAAAATGAGGTTTCATTTTCTTTTAAAGGAGTTTTAATGGCTAATAAAAAAAGATAAAAGCCGCTTTCTTTGCGGCATTTCCAAACACCATACCTATTTTAGCCGGATTTTTATTCTTAGGTATTGCTTATGGTATCTACATGAATCAATCTGGTTTTAAATTTTACTACCCTATGTTTATGAGCTTTGTAATTTTTGCAGGTTCTGTAGAATTTGCAACCGTTTCCTGGTTACTTGGAAGCTTTGATCCTATAAATATATTCTTTCTGACACTTATGATAAATGCCAGACATTTATTCTATGGTCTGTCAATGCTGGAAAAATATAATATCCCAGGTTGGAAGAAACTGTATTTAATTTATGGCATGTGTGATGAGTCCTTTTCTATAAATGCTACAATAGATATTCCAAAAGACATTGATAAAGGCTGGTTTATGTTCTTTGTAACTATGTTAAATCATATGTATTGGGTTGCCGGTGCCACTATAGGCGGAATATTCGGAAGCTTCATACCTTTTGGCACTAAAGGAATAGAGTTTGTGATGACTGCACTCTTTGTTGTTATCTTCCTTGAAAACTGGCTTAAAGAAAAAAATCATACTGCATCTTTTATTGGTCTTTTTGTATCCATTGTATGTCTGTCAGTTTTTAAAGTTTCGAACTTTATTATACCTTCAATGTTTATAATACTTGCCACACTTACATTACTTAGAGTGAGGTTACAACAATATGAGTAAATTACAACGAATAATTATAATAGCTCTTGTAGCATTTGCCACAATGATCACCAGATTTTTACCATTTATAGCCTTTCCGGCAAATAAGGAAACTCCTTCCTATGTAAAATATCTTGGCAAGGTTTTACCTGCTGCAGTACTTGGACTTTTAGTAATATATTCACTAAAAGATGTATCAATATTTAATGAATATCATGCTATTCCTGAATCCGTAAGTATTGCGGTTATTGTATTATTACATTTTTGGAAAAGACAAATGATACTTTCTATCTCTATAGGAACAATACTTTATATGTTATTGGTCCAATTTATATTTAAATAAATTGCTTGCAATTATTCGGCGATTAATATATCTTTATATAAATAAATTAATTAAGGAGTACTATGAAAGAGATTGCAAAAAAAGTAAAATCAGACAGTTTTATCTTGATGGCAAGCAGCAATGATATAAGAAATAATTGTCTTCAAAATATTATAAAAAATTTGAATAGAGATAGAGAACATATTCTTTTAGAAAATCAAAAAGATATAGAAAATGCCAAGGCTGAAAATATATCAGCTTCCATACTCTCAAGACTTTTGTTTGACGAGCATAAGCTGGATACTGTTATAGCAGGTATCAATGATTTGATAAATATGGATGACCCTATAGGTAAGATCACTTTAAAAAGAGAGTTGGATGAGGGACTTATACTTACCAGAACCACAACTCCAATAGGTGTTATAGGAGTTATCTTTGAGGCAAGACCTGATGCCTTGGTGCAGATAGCTTCTCTATGTATCAAAAGCGGCAATGCAGCCATACTTAAGGGCGGTAGCGAGGCAAAACTTACAAATAGAGCATTATTTGAAAGTATCAAAGAAGCTATTTTAGAAGCAAATCTTCCTAAACATATACTTGTTCAACTGGAAGCTAGAAGTGATGTAGGTGAATTGCTCTCCTGCTCTGAATATGTGGACTTGCTGATACCAAGAGGATCAAACTCCTTTGTAAAATATATTATTGACAATACAAATATTTCTGTTATGGGGCATGCTGACGGTGTATGCCATACCTATGTAGATGAAGACTTTGACATCGAAAAATCTGTAAGGATATTAATAGATGCAAAGACTCAGTACCCTTCTGCATGTAATACTACTGAGACATTGTTGGTTCATGAAAAGGCTGTTTCGAATCTTTTACCTAAGCTGAATGAAGCTTTTAAAGCAGCAAGTATTAAGGTATATGCCGATATTGATGTTCTTTCATATTTTGATAATGCTACAGCTGCCAATGATAAGTCTTTTCACACAGAATATCTTGAAAAGACTATCAATGTAAAAACTGTAAAGGATATTGATGAAGCTATTGATCATATAAATACCTATGGTTCACATCATACAGATGCCATACTTACAAATATAGATTCAAATGCTGATTACTTTATGAGTAGAGTTGACTCTGCAAATGTATATAAAAACTGTTCCACAAGATTTGCTGACGGTTTCAGATATGGTTTTGGAGCTGAAGTAGGTATAAGTACAGGAAAGCTTCATGCCAGAGGTCCTGTAGGGCTTGAAGGGCTTTGTACCTACAAATACAAGCTTTATGGAAATGGCGATATCGTAGCAGACTATGCCGATGGAAATAAAGCATTTCATTTTAGAGACCTTAATTAGTCCCCAATAAACAAATTCATCATATTAGGATTTTATCAAATTCAAATAAATAAAGTTGCCAAAACCAATTTAGGATTTGGCAACTTTAATGCTATCTTACCCATGCTCCATTTGCACCAAGTCTAAATGAATCAACTGTAGTATTTGTAGCCATATATCCTGAACCAGGGTAGAAATAATACCACTTTCCACTGATCTGTGTCCATTTCTCACACATAGCACCGTTACTGTCAAGGTAATAATACTTTCCGTCACTGCTGTGAAGCCATGTATTGCTGAGCATCTTACCTCTTGGAACATCAGCATTTAGATAATACCACTTACCATTTGACTGCTGCCAACCCATTGTCATATGACCATACTCATTCATGTAGTAGTATTCTCCATCCACCTTTTGCCAACCTGTGAGCATTCTGCCTGCATCATCAAATAAATACCATTTATCAGAAATATACTCCCAACCACTTGTCTTTAGGCTTCCATCAGGGAATCTAAAATACCAGGTATCACCTGATTTATTCCACCCTACATTGTATCCGGGTTGATTTGTAGAGTTACTATTATTCTTTGAAACATTTGACTCATCCAGATAAAACTCATCCGAAGTTATCCACTCTGAATTTCTTCCATAGTCATTATCACCTTTGGCCACTGTTCTTATCTTGAACTTATATGTGCCCTTTTGAGTCATATCATTTTGAAAACTGTAGCTATTTCCCTTATAGTTTTCTACTCTTGTCACCTGTGTACTTCCACGAAGCAAAATAAGCTCATAATATCCGGATGTAGCAGATGGTTCATCCCACTTAGCATTACCTATACCATTGTCCTTCCACTCTACATCCTCCGGAGCTTCATATGTTCCCTTTATAGGATTCAACTTGATATTTACTATTAAATCTCCGTTTTTCTTAGATGAAGACAAATACTTTCCGCCATTTACATTTATATTTGAAGATGAATATGTTCCCTTAAATGAATATTCTCCGCTTGCTTCCAAAGTAAGCTTCATTTTTATCTCATCTCCTATATTAATATAATTTCTTCCACTTGTAATCTCGGCATCTACTATATTAAACCTGTCGGATGTAGTGTACACATTGATGTCTCCACCTGAATTGCTACCATAATTTACATCAAGAGCATCTGAATTATCTCCTATATTCAAGTCTGTATTAACTTTTATACTGACAGTACTTATTGTTTTGTTCGCAGCATAAACAGGCTTTGATAAAAGTGAACATAATAAAACAGTTCCTAAAATAGCTATTTTTTTAGCTAACCTCATACATTCCTCCTTATTTTATATCATACTTCTTATATGATACCTACTATAAGTATATGTAATTTGAGTGTCTATGTACAGTTAAACTTTTCTTACTTATTCATATCTTTTAACTCAAATTTTATTCAGAATATATTCAATAAGGTGTTGCTTAAAATAAATTTCCAAAACAATATCTGATAGAAAGGTAAATAACTCAACATTTTCATTGTTTTTGTCAAAACCGGAAATCTTACCCTTTGTATCTTCCAGCCTTCTTTTCAAATCACTGATAATTTCACTTTTTTTATCATCCTCTAAACTAAGTAAAATATCATACAGCTTAGACAATGAACCATCTTTCTTATCAAAGCTCTCATATATACTCAAGTCACATAGGCTTTTTATATCTGCAAATGAAAGCACATTCTTATAGAAATATATAAGAATCAGCAGCATTACATGGTCCTTTGTATATTTTTTCTTATCCGAAGGTGGCAGAAGTTTATTCTTTGTATAATTATTTATCATTGTTTTTGTAAGAAGCTTATCTTCCTCCTCTCGTTTAAAACTCTTAAGCTTCTCATCAATAAACCCTGTCATCTGATCCATATATAACGAAATATCAGGGATATCATCTGATCTTACAATATCCAATTCCTCCAAATGCTTTATCATATCATTTATGATTTCTATATTAGTTTTCATAACATTAGTATATAGTATTAAAAACTAGATATCAAGCAAAATCAAAGAGTGCTTTCAGGAAATGAAATTCGTAAGTAAGTGTAGTTTTATTCAAAAATTAACAGCATTATAAAAAACAGAATATCCTGACAAAACCACAAAGCTGAAACACCTTGTATTTTTCAGGATATTTTTCTTCTGTTTTGTAGTAAATAAAATAATTTATTTTACGACAGCCACTCTATTCTGATTCAATAAAATTAAGTAACTACTAAAACATATTATATTTCTTTTAAAAGCAAAATACTTTTTGTCAATGCAACTAATGATATAATGAAACTTACAATACTTAAACAAAATAATACCGGCTCACCTACAATAGAAACATTTGTTATATAATTCATATTACTCATTATTAAAATTGTTAATGATCGCAAAAGGAAATTTGCACTTAACAATATAACTGCACCCAAGAAAAATATTGCAAATATTACAAGTCCAAGCACTATCTTAAACTTATTTCTCTCCATACATACGCTCCATCTGTCACCATAAATGACCTATCCCCAAGCCTCATATATACCGTTTAATGAAATGGACCATATGGTTCTATTTCAGGATCTACATCTATCTCAGGAAGTTCAAATGATTTATCAACCTTTTCCAGTTCATTAAGCTCTTCTAAAATTTTATCAGATTGCTGCATGATTTGCGTATATACTTTCTTAGCATCATCACCGGAATAATAATAAAGTTTACCATTACCATCCGGAACAGCCACCATGACAACTTCACCTAATTCTTCATCTATTTCGCCGGCATAAACACTTAATCCTGATACTTCATTTACAAATAACAACGACAACAACAATAATAAAGCACAAATTATCTTTTTCATTCTATTACCTTTTTAATATTAAACATAAACACCGCTAAACGTTATAATGACAACATTCTTATTATATCTCCGTTTTTATACCTTTGAGGATTTATAGATTGCATAGCCTCCCTCATTTTAATATTATATTAAGCATTTTTATTATTGTTTAAAATAGTTTTCTCAACTCTTATTCTATTTATGTTAATAAAATAGCACTTTTTCTTATAAATGTAAATCAACTATTTATAATAACTTTTATTATGCGTTATGCATAATTTTTACCGTTTTATATCTAATACAATGATATTCTATATACGAAATACAAGTTTTATATATTCAAAAAAGAAGCAATATGATGGTGTTTTTATAAACTACCATAAATTGCTTCTTTGTGAAATAATTAGAAAACAAGTACTGTGAAATTATTAATTGATTACCTTAATAATAAATTTAAAATATTGCTTTATACCTAGCTTACAATTTATTATTGATAAACTTCTCTAAAAGCGTATATCCGTCCTCTATAAATATTCCGGATTCTATTGCATTCTTTTCTGTATAAGGTATTGCAATATCCCTCTCATCATTTGACCTATATATCTTAAAAGGAACCGGATCTGAGGAATGGGTTTTGGTCTCAATAGGTGTTGGATGATCCGGCATTATAAGCATGGCAAAGTCTTCATTTGCTTCTCTAAGTGCCTCACAAAGAGGTCCTACAACTCTTTCATCTATTCGCTCTACCGCTAATATCTTGCCTTCAGTATCTCCATGATGCCCACACTCATCCGGTCCTTCAAGATGAATATACAAGAAATCATTTCCATCCTCAAGCAAGATCTTTTTTGCAGCTGCCAGTTTTCCCTCATAGTTAGTATCCACTGTACCTGTTGCACCTTCTACATCAATGCTCTCCATTCCTGCACTGATACCGATACCCTTTATAAGGTCCACTGCTGAGATAACAGCACCCTTAAGTCCATTTTTCTTTTCAAAGTTTTCTACATTCGGCTTGGTACCCTCACCCCAAAGCCATATAGAGTTTGCAGGGTTTTTACCCTCAGCTTTTCTCTTTAAATTAACAGGATGATTCTTTAAAATACTATAGCTTCTTTCCATAAGAGATAAAATCTTATCGTTTTTTGGCAAGTATTCAACAATCGCTCTGTCTGATATATCATGTGGTGGCGTCAGATCAAGTCCGGTCTTTCCATTATCCCATATCAGACAATGTCTGTATGATATTCCCGGATAAAACTTAAATTCATCATCTCCAAGCTCTTTTTCTACTGCTTCTATAAGTTCTCTTGCCTCCTCAGTAGATATTTCACCTGCTGAATAGTCAAGCATTGTTCTTTCCTTTGAATCAGCTTCATCTGAGAGAGTAACAAGATTGCATCTTATTGCCACATCTGTTGCTTTCATATTTATACCTATACTTACAGCTTCAAGTGGTGACCTACCTGTATAGCACTCCAGCGGATTATATCCCATTACTGCCAAGTTTGCCACATCACTTCCCGGCTTTAACTCCTTCGGCACTGTTCTTGCCATACCAAGTACACCTTTAAAACCATCAATATTCGGCTTTTTAGCCACATCAAGTATGGTCTTATTCCCAAGCTCCGGAATATCTTTGTCTGCCATACCGTCTCCAAGTATAACTATGTATTTCATTTTATCCACCTTTTTGTTTATTTGCTCAATGCACCTATGAAGTTCTTTGTTCTTTCATTGTTTGATGCAAAAACCTCTTCAGGAGTACCATATTCCACTATTATTCCATCAGACATAAATATTACCTTATCTGATATTTCTCTCGCAAATGCCATTTCATGTGTGACGATCACCATTGCGATCTTTAGATCTGATAAAGACTTTATAACTCTAAGCACCTCACCTGTAAGTTCCGGATCAAGTGCTGATGTAGGCTCGTCAAAAAACAGTATCTTAGGATTGAGTGCCAAGGCTCTTGCAATAGCCACTCTCTGTGATTGCCCTCCTGAGAGCTGATAAGGATATGCTCCTGCTCTATCCTCAAGTCCCATCTTTTTCAATAAGGCAAAGGCCTCTTCCTTCACACTCTCCTTATCTCTTTTTTGTACTCTTATGGGGGCATCACAAATATTTTGCAATACATTCATATGAGGAAACAAATTAAAGTTTTGGAAAACAAGGCCAAAGTATTCTGAAATCTTTCTAAGCTTGGTCTGGCTCTCATAAACCGATTTGCCGTCAACACTCTTACATACCGCATTCCCACCATAGTCCAGTTCTCCGTCATCCATATCTTCCAACAATGTAGCACATCTTAAAAGTGTGGATTTTCCTGAGCCTGACGGACCTATAATACTTAAGATCTCACCTTCATTTACTTCAAGTGAAATACCCTTTAAAATCTCTACTCCATCAAAGGATTTTTTTACTGATTTCATACTTAATAATGACATAATCACCTACTTGTAATATTCTAATTTCTTCTCAACAAATTCCATCAAAAACGCTACTATCGCATTAAATATATAGTAAAACAATGCTGCACATACAAATGGCAATACACTGGTTGTACTGCTTGCAAGTGCTTTTGCCATAGTAAACATCTCCGCCACACTTATTGTAAATGCCAAAGATGTATCCTTTACTAAGGTTATCACCTCATTTGTTATAGATGGTAAGATTCTCTTTATCACCTGTGGTAGTATTATCACAAAGAAAGTCTGTGATTTACTATATCCCAATATTTTTGCAGCTTCATACTGTCCACTTGGCATAGACTGGATTCCACTTCTATATATCTCTGCAAAATATGCTGCATAGTTTACCACAAAACCTATGATAGTAGCCACTATTCTATAGCTGCCTGAGATAGATACTCCAAAAATATAATAAGGTCCGAAGTACACTACCATAAGTTGCAACATAAGCGGAGTTCCACGCATTATAGAAATATAAATCTTACATATATAAGAAATTATTTTGATCTTACTCATTCTTCCAAATGAAACCAATAATCCAAGTGGAAGTGAAAGTAATAATGTTATCAGGAATATCTGTATACTTACCAACATCCCCGGAATAAGCTTCAATGCAATATCAAGAATATTCATAAAATCTCCAATCAGTGTAAATATCTTACTATTTTATCCTTTATTTTGCAATCCTACTATAAGCTATTTATTAAACTTTGCAGGATTGTAAAATAAAAGTCTTATATATATAAGAAAATTGAAAACGCCGGCAGCTATCTGTCGGCGTACTATCATTACTCTAAAGTGGTAACATCCTTACCAAACCATTTTTCTGAAATAGTTTTCATAGTTCCATCTGCTTTCATCTCATCAAGTGCCTTTTGTACTTCATCTCTTAAAGCTTCATTTCCAAGCTTAAAGCCTATACCATATTCTTCGCTTGAAAGAGGTGTATCAAGTACTGTAAATCCATTTCCGCCTCTCTTTGTGATCTGATAGTTTGCTACTACACTGTCCATAGCTATAGCATCTACTCCACCCATCTCAAGATCCATAAAGCCTGTATTATAATCTGCTACTGTCTGTAATTTACCAAAGGTATCTGCCAACTCTTTATTTTCTTTTAATGCAGCCTCTGCTGATGAATCTACCTGAACCTCTACAGTCTTTCCTGCTAAATCCTCTAATGATTCAATACTTGAATCTGACTTTACTACAAAAACCTGGTCATTCTTCATATATGGCTTTGACCATGTGTACTTATCTTCTCTACCCTGAATACTGAATCCGTTCCAGATACAATCAATAGTACCTGATGTAAGTTCCATATCCTTTGCATCCCAAGCTATTGGCTGATACTTCACTTCCTTGCCGATTCTCTTTGCAACCTCTGTTGCCAACTCAAGGTCAAAACCTGTGAACTCTCCATCTTCTCCTACAAATCCCATAGGTGGGAAGTCCTGATCAAATCCCACTGTAAATGTAGTCTTGCTGTCTGTTTCTGATGCTGTAGTAGTTTCTTCTGTAGCCTTGCTCTCAACTACACTTGTCTCAGCAGAAGCTGATGAACTTTCTGTAGTCTTTGCTGATGAACAACCTGCCAACATAAATGCTGCTAAAACTCCTAATAAATAAATTTTTTTCATAAATACACCTCTTAACTTTCTTTTATTCCCCTTGTGCTTTCTTATGGTAGCACACTAAAGTATTTCTGTCAACACTTTATTTAATTAAAGTAATAAAGTTTTTTGATTTCTAACTAGCCAAATATATTACATAAATACAATCTCTCATTACTCCAATATAGTAACATCCTTGCCAAACCATTTTTCTGAAATAGTTTTCAAAGTTCCATCATCCTTCATCTCATCTAAAGCCTTTTGTACTTCATCTCTTAAAGCTTCATTACCTAGTTTAAATCCTACAGCATACTCCTCACTTGAAAGTGGAGTATCAAGTACTTTAAAGTCTTCTGCATCTCTCTTGGTAATCTGATAATTAGCTACGACACTGTTCATAGCCAGGGCATCCACGCCACCCATCTCAAGATCCATAAAGCCTGTATTAAAATCTGCCACTGTTTGCAATTTGCCAAATGTATCTGAAAGTTTTGTATTCTCTTTCAATACAGCTTCTGCTGAAGAATCTATCTGCACCTCTACAGTTTTTCCTGCTAGATCATCAAATGAATTGATGTCCGAATCTGATCTTACTACAAATACCTGATCATTTTTCATATATGGCTTTGTCCATGTGTACTTATCTTCTCTATTCTGTGTACTGAATCCATTCCAGATGCAGTCAATAGTACCGGACGAAAGCTCCATATCTTTTGCATCCCACGCTATCGGCTGATACTTTATCTCTTTCCCCAATCTTCGTGCAACCTCGGCAGCCAAATCCAAGTCAAAACCTGTGAACTCTCCATCATATCCAACAAATCCCATAGGAGGAAAATCTTGATCAAATCCAACTGTAAAAGTTGTTTTGCTGTCTGAACTTGCCGCTTTAGTAGTTTCCTCTGTCACCTTGCTCTCTACTGTGGTTGTCTCAGATGCTGCTGTGCTTTCAGAAGTCTTAGCTGATGAACAGCCTGCTAACATAAATGCTGCCAACATTCCAAGCAAATAAATTTTTTTCATAAATACACCTCATAACTTTCTTTTGCTTTCCTTAATACTTTCTTATGGTAGCACGCTAAAGTATTTCTGTCAACGCTTTGTTTCTCTACTTTGCTAAAGTATTTAATTATCTCTAAAATCAACAAAAAGAGCTACCATACCAATAAAATTATATAAGATATATCGATTACATCTTATATTTAGTACAATAGCTCTCATAAAATAATTTATTATCTCTTTCCAAAATGCATTACTGACATCAGATTGATATATCATATGAAACTTTAATTTGTGGTACTCTTATTTATTTTTTGAATTCCTTGACTCATTTATATGTACTTCCAGCTGATCATAAGGAATCTCTATACCGCTCTTATCAAATTTTACCTTGATCTCTTCTATTATTCCCCATCTGGCAGTCCAATAATCTTCTGTCTTGCACCAAGCTCTACCACCCAGTATAACAGCAGATGAAGCCAAATCGCTTACATAGGTTATAATCTCTTTATTCTTTACTACCAGCCCATTTTCATCAAATGCCTCTTTTATAAGCTTTTTTGCTTTCCTGATATCTGTATTATAAGATACTCCTACCTGAATATCTATTCTTCTTATATCATTGGCAGTCACATTTGTTATCACATCATTTGCCAAAGCACCATTTGGTATAGATATTCTCTTATTATCCGGAGTCAAAAGTATTGTATAAATTATTCCAATAGTATCCACTATTCCCTCAGCCTTAGGAGTTATAATGTAGTCTCCCCTGCTAAAAGGTCTACTGAATAGTATAATCATTCCACCTGCAAAATTACTTAGGCTGCCCTGCCAAGCTAAGCCTAATGCAACACCGGCAGAACCAAGTATTGCTACTACGCTGGCTTGATTTATGCCCATTCTCTCTGCCAATACTAAGACTACCAAGGCATAAAATAAAACTTTCAATGTTGAAAGTAGAAATCTTCTCACAGTAACATCAATATTGATTTTTTTGAAAAACTTTTCAAGCATCCTTGATATAATCTTTATCACTTGGCTTGCTATAATTAACGTAATTATTATAATCACTATGTTATATGCAAGTGCCAGTAAATATGGTGATAGAGACTTTAGAGTTTGAATAAATACACTTGGTTTAAGTTTTTCTATATCCTCTGCTAATGATTGTGCTACTTCACTTTCTGATATAGTTGGCAAGCCGGAATTTGCCACACTTGTCAGACAAATTCCGGTACCCATTAAATTATACAAATTCACTATTCTGCCCACTTAAATATAGTTATAGCCATTGGTGGAACTTTGATCTTCAAAGAATTATCTCTGCCATCCACTTTCTTCTTAACGGATTTCTTTGCCCTCTTGTTTCCTACTCCACTTCCACCGAATTTCTTATCATCTGAATTGAAAATTTCAGTGTAAGTTCCCTTATATGGAACACCTATTTCTTTTTCATATACAACAGGGGTGAAATTGCATACAACGACCAAAGTATCCTCTTCCTTCTCTGTTTTTCTGATGAATGTAACCATACTCTCATCTTTGGAAGTACAATTTATCCACTCAAATCCTGCCGGATCATAGTCCAGTTTATATAATGCCGGATAATCTACATAGAGTTTGTTCAATGCCTTAGAATATTTTTGCATTTTACTGTGAATATCATAGTCCAAGAGATCCCATTCAAGCGATTTATCCTCATTCCACTCATTCATCTGCCCAAACTCCTGTCCCATAAACAATAGCTTCTTTCCAGGATGTGTCATCATATATCCATATGCAACTCTAAGATTAGCAAACTTTTCTTCCTGAGTAGCTCCCGGCATCTTTCCTGCCAATGTAGCCTTACCATGAACTACCTCATCATGGCTTAAAACCAAAATGAAGTTCTCACTGTAGTGATAAAAAAGTGAGAATGTTAAAGCATTATAATCTCCACTTCTAAAATATGGATCTAGCTTCATAAACTCAAGGAAATCATTCATCCAACCCATATTCCACTTGTAATCAAATCCCAGTCCACCATCATTTAGATCGCCACTTATCTTCGGCCATGCTGTGGACTCCTCCGCAATCAAAAGGCTTGAAGGATTTCTTTTCTTATATATGGAGTTCAAATGCTTTAAAAACTCTATTGCATCCAGATTTTCATTGCCTCCATATATATTGGCAACCCACTCTCCGTTATTCTTTCCATAATCCAGATACAGCATAGAAGCCACTGCATCCATTCTTATACCGTCAACATGATATTTCTCAGCCCAGAAAAGTGCATTGGAAATAAGGAAGTTGCTAACCTGTGGTCTTGCATAATTATATATCAATGTTCCCCAGTGAGGATGAGCTCCCTGTCTTGGATCTGCATGCTCATATAGATGACTTCCGTCAAAGCATCCAAGTCCATGCAAATCTCTTGGGAAATGTGCCGGTACCCAATCAAGTATTACTCCAATACCTTTCTTGTGCATATAATTCATAAAGTACATAAAGTCTTGAGGGGTTCCATATCTACTTGTAGGGCTGTAGTACCCTGTTACCTGATATCCCCAGCTTGCATCAAGAGGATGCTCCATTATAGGCATTATCTCCACATGGGTATAGTTCATCTTCTTTACATATACTGCCAATTTATGAGCTATTTCACGATAATTGTAAAATACTGAGCCATTTACCTCTTCACCATTCTCATCATATTGCATCTCTTTTCTAATCCAGGATCCGAGGTGCAATTCATAGATATTCATCGCTGCTGATTCATTTACCCTTGTAGATTGGATATCTTCTCTATTTTTCATCCAATCATCATCACTCCACTCAAAATCAGAAATATCCACTACAACACTGGCAGTATTTGGACGGAGTTCTGAATAGAATGCATATGGATCTGATTTTAGCATAGGCTCACCCTTTTTGTTTTTTACCTCAAACTTATATAGATCACCTACACATACGTCCGGTATAAATATCTCAAAAACTCCGAAATCTCCGAGTCTGTTCATTTGATGTCTTCTACCATCCCAAAGGTTGAAATCTCCAACAACGGATACTCTCATAGCCTCAGGTGCCCACACAGAAAAGTTTACACCTTGTACTCCGGATAAAGTCATTGGCTTTGCACCCATCTTTTCATATATCTCGTAGTTTATTCCTGCACTAAACTTTGATAAGTCCTCCTCAGAATAAATACTATCAAATGAGTACGGATCTGATACTGTCTGCTCTACATCATTGTCGTATTTTACTATATACTTATACTTGAACTCCTGCTTTCTCCCAACAAAGCAAGCAAAGAATCCAACTTCATCCATACATTGCATAGGTATAGGATTTTTATTACCGTCAATCAACAATTCCACCTCTTTTGCATGAGGTATAAAAGTCTGCACTAAAAAACCATCTTCTACTCTATGTGATCCCAAAGTAATTTTTGGTCTATCACATTCAGAATAAGTAATTTCTTCTATCGCTGCCCAATCCATCAAATCATATAAATTCTTATCCATAGCCTAACCTTTCTCCTAATAGTTGAGTAATAGTTCAGATAAGATACCGCCGCTTATCCGCTCCATAACATTTATATAGATTATACTATTCTTTTGCAAAACATGAAAGTAAATGTTATAAACTCTCACATGTAAATGTGATTATTATTATTTTCATAATTATTTTATCATTTGGTTGTATTATAAATTCAATTATCGTAAAATAGTAGAGATTCGTTCAACGAACATCGAAGCAAATTAGATTGGAGAAGATGATGAGTAAAAATTCTGATTTTGATGTTGTAAAAGAAATCTTTAGCTGGATTTCTATAATAGTGGTAGCCGCAGTAATAGCACTGGTTCTCAATCTCTTTATTATAGCAAACTCAAGAGTGCCATCTGCATCTATGGAAAATACTATAATGACTGGAGATAGAGTTGTCGGCTTTAGACTTACTTATCTTTTCCAGGAACCAAAGCGTGGAGATGTCATAATATTCAAATTTCCGGATGATGAGAGTCTATACTATGTAAAGAGAATTATTGGTGAGCCGGGTGATATTGTAGATATAAAAGATGGCAAGGTGTATTTGAACAACTCTGAGACTCCTCTTGAGGAAGACTATATAAAGGAACCTATGATTCCGGAAGCTGATATGCATTTTGAAGTACCTGAGGGGGCTTTCTTTTGTTTAGGTGATAATAGAAATAACTCTGCCGACTCCAGAAGGTGGGTACATCCATATGTATATAAAGAAAAAATAATTGCAAAAGTAATCTTCCGATACTTCCCGGGATTTAAGATGATCAAGTAATCAATATGGGGGATATCACTCTACGATTATAATCGTTAGAGCGGCATCCCCTCTTTTTAATTTTTAAAACTATGTATAGGAGCAGGTATTCTGCCACCTCTGTTTACAAATTTCTCACATGAAAAACTATTTACCGGCATTATCGGAGCATAGCCCAAAAGTCCACCAAACTCTACTAATTCTCCCTCTCCTTTACCTATAACCGGTATAAGTCTTACAGCTGTAGTCTTTTGATTTATCATACCTATGGCAGCTTCATCTGCAATAATACCTGATATTGTTTCTTCTGAAGTATCGCCAGGTATTGCAATCATATCAAGACCAACAGAACAAACACAGGTCATAGCCTCAAGCTTTTCTAAAGTCAAGGCACCGGCATTTACTGCATCAATCATTCCCTGATCCTCAGATACAGGTATAAATGCACCTGAAAGACCACCTACATAGGATGATGCCATAACTCCACCCTTTTTCACCTGATCGTTTAAAAGAGCCAGTGCCGCTGTAGTTCCCGGTGCTCCCACTCTCTCAAGTCCTATCTCTTCAAGGATTTCCGCTACCGAATCTCCTACTGAGGGAGTAGGTGCCAAAGAAAGATCTATTATGCCAAATGGAATACCAAGCCTTCTTGATGCTTCTCTTGCCACAAGCTGTCCAACTCTTGTTATCTTAAATGCAGTCTTTTTAATAGTCTCACAAAGTACTTCAAAGTTTTCACCTCTGGCATTTTTGAGTGCTGCACGTACAACTCCCGGACCACTAACGCCTACATTTATAATGGCATCAGCTTCAGTAACCCCGTGGAATGCACCTGCCATAAAAGGATTGTCATCAGGTGCATTACAAAATACTACCAACTTTGCACAACCTATGGAATCTCTGTCTGCTGTCATCAATGCAGTATCCTTAACTATCTTTCCCATAAGTCTTACCGCATCCATATTCAAACCTGTCTTTGTAGAACCCAAATTCACTGAACTACATACAAAATCCGTCTCATTTAGAGCCTGTGGTATAGACTCCATCAAAAGTCTATCTGCAGATGTTATTCCCTTTGACACTATCGCCGAATATCCACCAAGGAAATTCACCCCAATGTCCTTTGCCGCCTTATCAAGTGTCTTTGCAATATGAACAAAATCTTCTTTTGTTTTGCAAGCACTTCCTCCTACTAAAGCTATAGGTGTAACGGATATTCTCTTATTTACAATAGGTACACCAAAATCCTTTGAGATTTCATCACCCACTCTCACCAGGTCCTTTGCAATATTTGTTATTTTTTCATATATATTTTTACAAAGCTTATTTAAATCTGTGTCTATACAGTCCATCAAGCTTATGCCAATAGTAATAGTTCTAACATCTAACAGATCCTTGTCTATCATATCGTTAGTTTCTATCACTTCAAACATGTTCAACATAATTCCTCCTAGAGTCTGTGCATGGATTCAAAAATTTCTTCTTTTTGAGCCTTTATCTTTACCCCTATTTCATCTCCAAGTGTATCCAAGTCCTCGACAACTTTTGTGAATTTTACAGTAGCATTTTCCATATCGGTAATCATCATCATATTGAAATATCCACTTACTATGGTTTGTGATATATCAAGTATATTTATTTTGTTATTTGCAAGATATGTACATACTCTTGCTATAATACCTACTGTATCCTTGCCTACTACAGTTATTATAACCTTATTCATAAAATTCTCCATTCCTAACACTATACATAGCAAATTTCTGACAATTCATCTCTTTTTGCTACTTCTATATCAAAATCCATTGGATTATAGGATCTTTCATCTGCAAAAATCTCAAACCTGACACTTTCAAGTGCAAGTTCCGGAAGATTATTTTTGTCAGAAAGATGTCCCAGAAAAATCTTTTTTATATTATCATTTAGTATTTCACATATCAACTTACCGGAACTTTCATTGGAAAGATGACCTTTTTCACTTAGAATTCTTCTCTTTAACTCATATGGATATGGTCCTATTTCAAGCATTCTGATATCATGGTTTGCCTCAATGAGTAATGCATCCAGATTTGAAAGATTATCTACAATATCCCTTGTATATCTTCCAAGATCTGTAGCAACTGCAATCTTTTTATCACCACATTCAACTCTATACCCGAAGGGTTCATTGGCATCATGATCAATATCAAATGCCAGTACCTCCAAATCTCCCAATCTTATATGCTTACTTGATTCTATTATATGAAAATAATCAGTGATTTTAGAGTATTTATCTTTGTTCCTCAAATATCTGAGCGTACCTGATGAAGCATATACCGGAATCTCATTTTTTCTTACAAAGACCTCCAGACCTGCTATATGATCACTATGTTCATGTGTCAAAAATATTCCTGAAATATCTTTTCCGCTAAGTCCAAGCTTATTCAATCTTGTCTCTATTTTTTTATTGGATATACCTGCATCCACCAAAATATGGGTGTTTTCACTACCAATATAAGTGGAATTACCGTCACTGCCACTTGCCAAGCTAACCAGTCTCAAAATCTCACCTCAAAGCCTCTCTTATATTTTTCTCTAATTCAGACCTATCTCCATTATTTTGTATAACCTTATCTGCAATGGACTCAAAATCTGACTCTTTTGGTTGTTTTGAGATTATTTGAATAATTCTCTCTTTACTTAAACCTCTTGATAATATCAATCTGTCGATTCTAATATTCATGTCAGTATGTAAATACCATACTGAATCATAAATATCTGTATCATCCGGCAAAAGTGCCTGCTCCACTACATTCAATCTGTTCTCTAAAAGTCTATTTTTGATTTCATCATATACTAATGGATGTATTATACTGTTTACCTTTTGTAACTTGTCTTTATCATAGTAAAGTATATCACCTAATTTTTTTCTATCAATGTTTTTTTTATCATCCAATATCAAATCACCAAAAAAAGACTTTAGTTCAACATAACCTGCCCTATCCTTTTCGTATAGAAAATGTGCTACTTTATCTGCTTCTATGATATTTGCAGCATGGTCCTCTTTAAGTATTTTCAGAGCTTCACTTTTTCCACATCCTATACCGCCCAAAAGCAAGATATTCATTATTTTGCCTCCAGCCAGGTTTTTCCTATATGAGCATCTACCTCAAGTGGTACCTTAAGGCTTACAGCCTCTCTCATAGATTTTTCTACTACTTCAAGAACTTTTTGTGCCTCATCCTCTCTTACTTCTATCAAAAGTTCATCATGAATTTGCAAAACGATATTTGCATCAAAGCCACTTTTTTCAAGTGCATTATCCACTTTCAACATAGATATTTTCATAATATCCGCCGCACTTCCCTGTATAGGTGAGTTCATTGCCACTCTGTCACCAAAAGATCTGGTCATAAAATTTGAGCTTTTTATCTCAGGTATAGGTCTGATTCTACCAAACATTGTCTTGACATATCCCTTTTCTTTGGCTTCTGCCACTTGGCTATCCAAAAACTTCTTTACTCCGCCATAGATCTTAAAATAATTATTTATATAATCTAAAGCTTCCTTTCTAGAAATACTCAGATCCTCTGAAAGTCCAAATGCAGATATACCGTATACTACACCGAAATTTACCGCCTTAGCATTTCTTCTAAGTTCAGGTGTTACCTCCTCAAGCGGTACATGGAAAACCTGTGAGGCTGTAGCGGCATGAATATCTGCTGCAGAATGGTAGCTCTCTATAAGATTATCATCATTTGAAAGTGAAGCCAAAACTCTAAGCTCGATCTGAGAATAGTCCGCATCTACAAACAAATATCCTTCCTTTGGCACAAATATATCTCTAATCTTGCTGCCCATTTCTGTTCTTACAGGTATGTTTTGTAAGTTAGGTTCTGTAGAGGAAATACGACCTGTAGCTGTAATCGTCTGATTAAATGTACCATGTATGCGACCGTCCTCTCTTATATAGCCTGCAAGTCCTGTGGCATAGGTAGAATTAAGCTTAGTGAGCTGACGATATTCTAATATATCTCTTATTATCTCATGCTCCGGTGCCAACTTTTCAAGTACATCAGCAGCTGTGGAATATCCGGTCTTGGTCTTCTTACCTCCTGAAAGCTTGAGTTTCTCAAACAGTATCTCACCTAATTGCTTAGGAGAGTTTATATTGAATCTTTCACCTGCTTTTGAAATAATGCTTTCCTCAAGTTTTGCTATTTTCTCAAGCAAGGCATCGGCATAGTCTTTTAACCTCTTTTCATCCACTCTTACCCCTACATTTTCCATTTTTGCAAGTGAATATATAAGTGGCATTTCCACATTTTCATATAGATTTGTAAGTTCAAGTTCAGCCAATTTATTCAATATATTTGTCGCTGAATGCATTGCCACATAGCTTTCTGTTGCAAAATAATTTATCGCCTTTTCATCATTGAATCTAAGAACTTCATTGAGCTTAGCCTTGCCAATCATCTCAGCCTTTGATGAACAGGTACTTTCCATATAGTCTCTGGCAATATCTTCTACAAAATAGCTGTCTTTTAGGGGATTTATAAGATATGCAGCAACTGATATATCATAGAAGCCCTTTGCAAGTTTCATATCTTTCACCTGCTTTATAAGAGATTTAAGTGAAAGTATATATTTTTTTGTATCCAAGCAGATAACCTGTTCCAATATATCCTTTGTATTCTCTATATCCTTTATAATATATGATTTATTGTACAAGGTTATAGATATAGCATATATCTCGCTGATATGATAACTTTTTATCTCAGTTTCTTCTAAACAAACTGAAATACCGAATTCTTTTGCTGACTTCAATTCATTATAAAGGCTATTCCATTTATCAACCTTGTCAATAACACTTATATCAAGTTCAATACTTGATTTTATTTTTACATTTTCGTATCGCTTTAAAAATGACTTAAACTCCAGTTTATTTATCCACTCAAGGCTTTCCTTGGTATATAAATTGCCCACTTCCATATCTGAAATATCAGCTTCTATCGGTGCATCTGTCACTATAGTAACAAGCATCTTTGAAAACTTTGCATCTTCTATATGTTCACTAAGTGCCTTGGATGCTCTTGGTGGCTTCAGCTCTTCCACATGTTCAATAGCATTTTCTATGGAATGGTATTCCTGTATTATCTTTGTAGCAGTTTTTTCGCCTATAGAAGGAACCCCCGGTACATTATCGGAAGTATCTCCCATAAGTGCCTTTACATCTATAAACTCTTTTGGAGTTACACCGTATTCACTCATAACATCTTCAGGCAAATAGTCATGCACCGTTGTCACACCCTTTGATGTCTTTGGAATCCTTATTTTTATATGTGTATCAGATAACTGTAAAAGGTCCCTATCTCCTGATATTATACTTACAAATATCTCATCACTTTGATATCTTTTTGCAATGGTTCCTATAATATCATCTGCTTCATATCCTTCCTTTGTAAGGATCGGAATATTCATAGATGACAGCACTTCCTTTATAAGCGGAACCTGTTCTCTAAGTTCATCAGGCATTGATTTTCTTGTGCCTTTATATTCTTCATATGCCTTATGTCTAAATGTTGGGGCAGACAAGTCAAAAGCGACTGCTATATAATCAGCCGCCTCCTCGTCTAAAATCTTAAACATTATATTCAAAAATCCATAAACTGCATTGGTATGGAGTCCCTGTGAGTTTGAAAGCTCCGGAACTCCATAAAATGCTCTATTCAAAATACTATGTCCGTCTATTAGAACTAATTTTTTCATATATCTCCTACTAAAAGAACCAAATTCGTAATTGCATCATTGCAATAATAAATACTCCAAAAAACATAAGTGTATTTATAGAATACTTTAGCACCCTACCAATGAATATTATAAGAATTCTTTGATAAGCTTCTCTTATATGACTGTTAAGAGCGGCTGTCAAGTTGTAATCTATATCCTCATTATCAGACTTATCCAGTCCGACATCCACTATATAATAGATTTCCAACTCATCCATACATCCTTTGCAACCCCTTACATGTTGCAAAAAATCTCTTGTTTCTTCCATAGAAAGCTCATCATGTACAAATGGTATGATGAGCTTTCTGGCTTCTCTACAAGTCATTTTATGACATTTCCTTAACCCTTTGTGAAATATTCTCTTTAAAGTTTATAACATCATGGTCGTATTCAGTATCCATCAAAGACGATGTTATAATAAAGTCGGCACTTGACTTATTTATAGCCATAGGTACATCATAAACCTGAACTATACGAAGCAATGCCTTCACATCTGGATCATGAGGTGCTGCTGTAAGAGGATCAGTAAAGAATATAACAAAGTCTATTTTTCCTTCCACTATTCTGGCACCTATCTGTTGGTCTCCACCCAGAGGTCCTGAATTGTACCCCTTTACAGTAAGCCCTGTTTTTTCTGTGATAAGTCTGGCTGTAGTGCCTGTTCCATATAATTTATGTTTTGCTAGAACACTCTTATGTTCTTCACACCAGTTTATAATATCCGGCTTTTTACCATCATGTGCAATCAATGCAATGTTTTTTTCTTTTGGAATAGTAAGGGTTACTCTATCTATATTATTCATATACTCTCCATCTTCAAAAATCAATATATTTTAGAATGGCTTTCCACACTCAGGACAGAACTTTGGTGGATTTAATGGATCATTTGGAGTATATCCACAAGCTGAACAACGAAGTGTTGCCGCCGGCTTTGGCTCTCCGCACTCTGCACAGAACTTTCCTGTATTATTTGCATGTCCATGGCTACATGTCCAAGTACCACCCTGTGGAGACGCATTTTGCTGCATACCATTGTTCATCTGTTGCATACCATTCATCTGCGGATTTCCACCAAACTGCTGCTGTGCCGCCTGCTCCTGAGCTGCCATCTGATATAGCTGACCTGCATTCATTCCACCCATCTGATTTGCCATATTCATACCGGCAAATCCCAGCATAGCACCACCTGCATTGTTTGCTGCATTTCTCATAGCATCTGCCTGTGCTGCACTCAAATTTGCAGCTGCCATAGATGTTCTCTGGAATACAGCAGTCCTTTGGAGTTGTTTTATCAAATCCTCATCTTCTTTTGAAATGGTGATGCTGCTCATTGCAAATGAACTTATCTCAATACCATATCTTTCACCCCATGTACTTGACATTATACTGTTAAGTTCATTTGCGAGTTCAAGTGTATGGTTTGGAATATCACTATATCTTGATCCAATACCTGACAGTCTTCCTATAGCAGGCTGGAGAGCTGTAAGTAGATCCGGACGCATTTGTTTTTCTAACTCAACTGTTTCAAATACATCACTTACATTTCCTGCAACTTCTTTATATAAGAGCACAGGATCAACTACCTTAAATGCATATTCTCCATGACATCTTATAGCGGTGTCCATATCCAAGCCAATATTTGTATCAACTACTCTGTATGGAATAGGTGCAGCTGTGCCGTATTTATTTCCACGTATTTCCTTTGTATTGACATAATATATTCTTGTATCTCCGGTTGCTCCACCACCAAATGTAAGTCTATTCTTAAACTGTTCCCATGATCTCTTTATAGTTGTTTTAAGATTTCCGGCAAAAATTGTAGGTTCGGCAGTATTACTATATACAAACTTTCCCGGCTCTGCACAGACATCCTTGATTGCACCATTCTCTACTACTATCATACATTGTCCGTCTGCTACATCAATTATAGAGCCGTCAGTAATAACATTATTGGTGCCCTTATTGTTAGAACCTCTTTGGTCCACTCTTTTCTTTCCCTTTATTACCAGAACACTATCATCAATTGAATCCTGATAAAAATAATCTCTCCAGGAATCTGCCAACACTCCTCCGGCAGCACCTGTTATAGCTGAAATAAGTCCCATAAATCCTAACCTCCTGTTAAGTAATTTTAAAGCAGTAATTTATCTAATTATAACAATTTTTTATAATCAATACTAGTAAATCAATTCTTAAATATTTATATAAGCCAATATATCCGGAAACTTTTTATAATCTTACTTTTCTAACAAAATACATTATACTGTCAATAACATACGAAAAAGAAATAAATATATAAACATTTTGAAAAAGAGGTGTACAAATCGAAAAATTAGTATAAAATATAAGAAAAAGAAAAGGAGAATTACATGAAAGTAATCGATACAAAAAATGCACCGGGTGCTATAGGACCATATTCACAAGGATTTATCACAAACGGACTTGTTATTACATCAGGACAGATTCCTGTAAACCCTGCTAACGGAGAAGTGCCTGAGGGAATCACAGCACAGACAGAGCAGAGCTGCAAGAATGTAGCTGCTATCTTAGAAGCTGCAGGTTCAGGAATGGACAAAGTTGTAAAAACAACATGTTTCCTTGCAGATATCGCTGATTTCGCTGCATTCAATGAAGTGTATGCTAAGTATTTTATTTCAAAGCCTGCAAGAAGTTGCTTTGCTGTAAGAGATCTTCCAAAGGGTGTTCTTTGTGAAATCGAGTGTATTGCTGAGGCATAAAATTACACTTTTTAACATTAAATCGGCTTTTCATTATGAATAGCCGATTTTCCTTATAATTTTATATATTTTTTTGCGAATAATTCTTACTAAATATTGTCTTTCATATGGATTATATTGTATAATGAATCTAGGATTCTGTGAGCTTCGTATTTATACTTTTATTCACAGATATATAAATGTTTGATAGGAGGTTTACCTAATGGCAAACTCAGACACTCGTAGTGCCTGGCAGCAGATTCAGGCAGGCGTTTATGATACTAGTGAGCTTTTAAACAATCAGAAATACAATTTGTCCATGATTAGGGCTAGACAGACCTTAGAGATTATTGTAAAGCAACTTAGTGGACTAGAGGATTTTGAAAATCAAAGCTTGGCTGATATTATAGATTCGTTATCAACAGACAATCTTATTTCAAATATATCATATCAAAATTTTCAAAAAATTTGTGCTATAGGAGATAGGGCTGTACATGAAGGTAATAATGAAGCTTTTAATGCCACAATCGCATATAAGTTGCTTTCAGAAGAGGTTCAGTCTTTTATACAAGAATATTCTCCAAAAAGAACACGATTTTCTCCTATTGTCGCACCTGTAAAGAATGATGTACCACAAAAAAAGCAGGTCAGTTCAAATACTGAGACTCCGCAAAAAAGAAGAACTACAAAAAAGCCTTCAAAGAATAAGAAACCGCAAAATGTCAATACTCAGGACCTTGTAAAGGTTATAATCGGTGCTTTAATACTTTTTATTTTGATTTTTTTATTCAAATCACTCAATCCTTTAAAGAAGGATAAGAAAGCTGATACCAATACTACAAATACAACAGTTTTAGACAGTGAAAATGTCGACAGCTCTGAGAGCAGTATTGAGGCCGTACCGGAGACAACTGCAAGTGTAAAATATATCACTACAGCAAGATTGCATGTTCGTTCTTCACCAAGTCTTGACGGAGATATTCTTGCTACTTTGAGTGTAGGCGTATCTGTAGAATATGCCGGAGAATATGATGCTAAATGGTCCATTATAAATTATAATGGTGGACAAGCTTATGTAGCTACAGAATATATAAAACCCGCACAGTAAAACATTAGTACTGAATATACTTAAACATAATATTTTAAAATGAGGGTGTGACTTAAAGCTAAGTTACCCCCTCACTCTTTATTAAAAATAAAAATCTCCGCTTTTTCCTCCACTTTTCTCTAAAAGATGAATATCGCTTATAAGCATTCTCTTATCAATGGCTTTGCACATATCATATACAGTAAGCAGTGCAATATTTACCCCCATCAATGCTTCCATCTCCACACCTGTTTGACCGGTAGTCTTTGATTTTGAGAAGACTATTATATCATTCCCTTCAATTTCAAAGGTTATCTTTGAACTTGTAAGGTTTATATTATGGCACATGGGAATAAGCTCTGAAGTTCTTTTTTGTCCCATAATGCCTGCAACCTGAGCCACCGTAAGTACATCACCTTTTTTTATCTTTTTACCCATCACAGCCTGCATGGCTTCATCACAAAGAGTAATTCTTCCTGTTGCAATCGCAACTCTGTTTGTAATATCTTTATCTGAAACATCTACCATTACCGCATTTTTGTTATCATCAAAATGTGTAAATTCCATATCTTCTCCATTCTATTTCAACAATAATATATTTTCTTCGTCTATCTGTAGAAATTTCGGCAATCCCCTGCTATTAATCTTTTCTTTTATATCCTTTTGTACAAGCCAGGTAATGTCTGAACTTCCTTTTGTATACAGATAATAATTATCCTCAAAGGGCAGCTTTGCTCTACTCTTTAATTTAAACTCTATCAGATTGGTACCGGCTTCTTCCCATATAGGCACGAACTCATGAGCTCTGATACCTATTGCATTTATATCCTTTGGCAGCTCTTTTAAAAACTTAAACTTTATTCCCCAATCTATAGCCTCTATAGTATTATCTGAAATATATCTTATATCAGAAATATTTTTACATCCTGTAAGTATTGCCGTTATTTTTGTCTCGGGAAATTTGAATATTTTCTTTGTATTTCCAAGATTTGAAATTTTACCCGTATCAATTACTATAGTACTGTCACAAAGCCTGTATACCTCATCTCTTGAGTGTGAAACGAATATTGCACTGCCTTCAAAGTCTTCCAAGATCTGTGCTATTTCTTCCTGTATATGATCTCTAAGATAAATATCAAGTGCAGAAAATGCCTCATCAAACAGTAATGCTTTCGGCTTTCTGATAAGTATCCTTGCCATTGCAACTCTTGCCGCCTGACCTCCGCTTATCTTATTCGGTTTTGAATCCTTTATCTTTGTGAGTTCAAACTTCTCAAGAAACTTGTCTGCATCAGCTCTCTCATACTTACTAAGACCTATAACTATGTTTTCATATACTGTAAGATTTGGAAAAAGTGCATAGTTTTGAAAGCAATATCCTATATGCCTATCCTTAGGTTTTATATCTATTTTTTTCTCAGAATCGAAAAGCAGCCGATCATCCAGCTTTATATAGCCTTTATCAGGCTTTTCAATACCTGCAAGCATTTTTAAAATCATACTTTTTCCGGCTCCTGAACCCCCAAGTATTCCTATTCTGTTACTGTCCAGCTTACATTCTATATCCAAAGTAAAATTATTAAGTTTCTTTTTTATATTTAATTCAAGCATACTACCTCTGCATATACTCCATCAAAAGCATTATTAAAAAGGCGATAAATAGCACAATGCCTACCCATATTCCGGCTTCAAGATAGCTCTGATTTTGTACAAGATAAGCTATCTGCTGTGATATTGTAGCGGTTTTCCCGGATATATTACCGGCAAGCATAGATGTCGCACCATACTCTCCTATCGCTCTTGCAAAGCTTAAAATCGCACCCGAAAAAAGTGATGGCGATGTTATAGGACATACCACTTTAAAGAAGATCTGAAACTCTGACAGCCCCAAAGTTCTGCCTGCATATATAAGATTCTTATCCAGCTGTAAAAAAGCCGACTTGGCATTCTTATACATTAGCGGAAAAGCTATAATAAATGCCGCCAGTACGCAACCTACAAAGCTTTGCACTATCTTTATCTGAAAATTACTGTATAAAAAGATGCCTACCGGTCTTCTTCGGCTAAATATAAGAAGCAGAAAAAATCCCACTACAGTAGGCGGAAGTACCATTGGCAATGTAAGTATGCTGTCAAATATCGCCATTATCCTTTTGTTCATGTAAAGACTGACATAGGCAAGTCCCACACCCAGAAAAAAACATATTATTGTAGAAAGAAGCCCTATTTTTAGAGTTATAAAAAAAGGGCTCCAATCTAAATGTGCTAAAACATTACTCATATAAATATTTTTCAAATACCTTCTTTGCAGCATCTGACTTCAAGTAATCATAGAACTTGTCAGCTTCAGCACTTGTTTTTTCATCAGCCTCATCATTGTTTACTCTTGCTATAGGATATGTGATTTTTCCACTGAGGCTCTCATCTATTTTTTCAATAATCTGAACATCATCTTTTCCATAAGTATCTGTAACATATACAAATCCTACTTCACCAAATCCCTCTACAACAGATAAAAGTGTTTTTGTAACATTAGAGTTTTCAATCACTTCAAGTCCAAGCTTCTCCTGAAGCTCAGCTCCTGTACTCTCCTTGCTGATACCAAGGTCGGGATATGCCTTTGAAAGTGCCTCTCTTGCATATGCACCTGCAGGAACTGTAGTCTCACCGATTGATATTGACTTGGCATCCTTTATATTGGCAATACCTGTAACCTTTGTCTCGGACTCCTTAGGAGCTACTATACAAAGTTTATTGTGAAGCAGATCCACATCTGTACCTTCTTTGATAAATCCACCTTCTTTTAACTTCTCCATCTGCTTCTTTCCTGCACTAAAGAAGATATCACATGCAAATCCTTCCTCGATTTGAGTCTGAAGTTTACCTGATGAATCTGTATTTAAAGCAATCTTTACATCAGGATTAGCTTTGTTGTACTCAACAATAATCTCTTCCATTGCCCCCTTAAGTGATGCTGCTGCAAATACATTTATTGCTGATGCATCCCCTTTGCTCTCTGCCTTTGTTTCTTCTGCAGATGTTGTTTCCTCTTTTGTTGTTTCCGCTGCTACAGTTGTAGTTTCAGGTGCTGTAGTTTCTGCAGCCTTTTGTCCGCCACAACCTACTAATGTCAATGCTGCAACTACACCCAAAACTTTACAAATATTTTTTAATCTCATAATCTTCTCCCTTTATAAATATTAATTTGTTTCTCTACCACTTAAAATACCTAAACCATGTATAAGTGATTTCATTATATAATCAATGTTCTCTTTACAGGCCTTTGGACTACCCGGTAAATTTATTATCAGAGTATTTCCTCTTATACCGGCAGTTTGGCGACTTAACATAGCCTTTGGTGTGATTGTAAGAGAATAACTTCTAAGTGCCTCTCCTATACCCGGTACTTCTCTTTCCACCACCTGCTTCGTAGCTTCCGGAGTTACATCTCTTTTTGAAAATCCTGTACCACCTGTGGTAAATACTAAATCCACCTGTCTTTGATCACTGAAATGCAATAGTTTTTTAGCTATTTGGCCCTTCTCATCCGGAACTATAATATAATCAACCACTTCCATTCCGGCAGCTTCCACCAACTCCTTTATCATAGGACCTGATTTATCCTCATATTCTCCTTTTGAAGCTCTGTCAGAAACGGTAATTATACCCACTCTGTATGGACCTTCTCCTTTTTCAATAACTCTTATACTCTCTCCCTTTTGTACAACTCCCCCTTTTAATACTTCTGCAAATATGCCCTCTCTTGGCATAATGCAGTCCCCCATTTTTTTATATATATTACAGTGACTGTGACACTCCTTACCTATCTGTGTAACTTTTAGTTTTGCTTCGCCTATTTCAAGGACAGTTCCCACAGGTATACTTCCAAGGTCTACGCCACCTACAATTATATTCTCACCAAATGCTCCGAAATCAACTTCGGCACCTTTTTTTCTGAAAGCATCTATTTTTTCAAATGCCAATAAACTCACCTGTCTATGCCATTTTCCTGCATGTGCATCTCCCTCAATGCCCCATTCTTCTTTTAATACAATTTTTTCAACTTCTTTTTTCTCAGTACCTTTTTTCTCACTTATACATACTGCTAAAACTTCTATATTATTTTCCATTACCCACCTATTTCTACCATATCTTTCATTTCACTAATCTTTGACAAGTCTTCAAAAGCATGAGCTTCCGGCTTTCCTGCTATACATTCTCTAATTTTTTCTTTTAATATATTGTGCTTTTTTTCAGATCCGATTTCAGTATTTTTTAAAATATCCTTTACATCAATATTTGATTCATAACAAAGACATGGTTTTAATTTACCTGTAGATGTAAATCTGATTCTATTACAAGAGTTACAAAATTTTCCGTGCATTGCACTGATAAAACCTATAGATCCGGTAAATCCTTCAAGCTTTATATACTTTGCCGGACCATTTCCATGTCTTTTATTATCCTCGGCGACATTGTATCTTTCTTTTATTCTTTCAAGGATCTCTACATTGCTTACCCCTGTTGATTCCTTGCCATGCCCTATAGGCATCATCTCTATAAATCTGATATTTAATCTATCATTCTTAGCAAGCTCTATAATATCAAAAAGCTCATCATCATTTACACCCTTTTGTATTACTGTATTTATCTTCGTACTTATTCCTGCATTTATAGCTTCTTTCATACCTGCCATTACATCATTTAATGCATCAACGCCGGCAATTTTTTTGAATTTATCTCTCTCCAAAGTATCCAGACTTATATTTACACTTGAAAGTCCCGCATCTTTTAGATCTTTTGCAAGCTTTTCAAGGTAAAACCCGTTTGTTGTCATTGTAATGTCTTTTATATTATCTAAGATATGAAGTTTTTTTATAAAATCAACTATACCATCTCTTATAAGAGGCTCACCACCTGTGATCTTATACTTTGTTATACCACATTCGCTTGCTGCAAGTGCCACTTCGTATATTTCATCCAGACTTAGAGTCTCTTCCACTTTTTTTGTTTCAGGCATACAATATGTGCATCTGAAATTGCATCTGTTGGTAACGGAGATTCTCATATAGTCAATTTTTCTATTGTAACAATCTCTCATATTCCCTTTAAACCGGCTCAAGCAATACTTCTATTCTTCCACCGCAAACCATACCCTCCAGGCTTGCTTCGCTATCTGTCAAGTTTACCTCAAGTATAAAAGCCTTCATTTCAATATTTTCTTTAAGTATTCTGTTTGCTTCTGTATAAATATCATGCTCGGCCTTTCCACCTCCAATGGTTCCCAAAAAGCTTCCATCTTCAATAAATAATGCCTTAGCCCCTATTTCTCTTGGTGCAGAGCCCTTCTTACCGATAATAGTTGACATCATCATTCTTTCATTGCTGTTTATAATCTTTTCAAGCATACCATCAACATAACCTGCATTTTTCTTCTTAACATTCTTTACGGAAATTATCTCTCCCAAAATAGAAATTGCTATCTCAGCAGGTGTTTCTGAATTTATATTAAGACCGATAGGAGTGTATATTTTATCCACCTGCTCCTGATTAAATCCTTCTTCCTTGATATCCTGTAAAACAAAGCCTACACGTCTTTTTGATCCCATAAGCCCCACATAGGCATATGGCTTTTTAAGTATTTCTCTTATACATAGTCTATCCCATTGATGACCTCTGGTAACGATAACATAATAGGTATCATAATCTGAATCAAGCTTTTGAAGTCCGGGGCCAAACTCTTCGCAGTACACTCTGTCAGCTCCTGCTTCCTTTGCCTTAGCTGCAAACTCTTCTCTGTCCTCTATTACTACCATTTCAAAGCCAAGCAAGCTTCCCATCTTTATAAGTGCAAGACTTACATGCCCTGCACCACATATTACTATCTTTTTATTATTACATATCTGCTCAAAATAAAGTCTGTTACCTGCTACATTTATAACGCCTGTTTCATCTATCTTCGCAAGTTCTTTAAGGTTTTCTGAAAAAAAACTTGTATTAGGGCTTTCCCAAATAAGCTCACCATCCTGTATTATCGCCTTGCCTCCAAAGTCTTTATCACCCAAAGAAGTAATGACAAATGCCTTCTTTCCTTTTGACTCTTCTATTTTCTTATAAAGTTCCTTGTTCATATACGCTCCTTCTTAAGTTATGACACACCAAATGAACAATTTGGGAATATGCATGTCGGACAATGCATGCAATACCCGCCAACTCCCAATATATCTATATCAGACTTTTCCACCTTTTCCCCTGCCATAATTCTTGGCAATACAATATCAAATATTGTTTTCTTCTCATACATTACACAGCCCGGAAGTCCCATAAAGGTTACATTTTCATTTTTACCGCCATAGGCAAGCATAAACATAGCACCCGGAAGTACAGGTGCTCCATAAGTAATAACCCTGCTTGCATTCTGTCCTATAGCATAAGGTGTCTTATCATCAGGATCAACACTCATTCCACCTGTGCAAAGTACGATATCTGCTCCTGCAGCCATTACCTTTTTAATGCACTCTATTTCCATCTCCACATCATCGCTGCTTATCTCATGTGCTATAACTTCTGCACCATATTCTTTCATTTTGTTTATAACCACAGGTGTAAAGGTATCCTTTATTCTTCCATAGTAAACTTCATTACCTGTAGTCACTATTCCGACTTTCTTTTGTCTGTATGGTAAAAGTTCAAAGAGAGGCTTGTCTCCCACTATTTCCTTTGCCTTTTCCATTTTTTCTTTTTCTATGATAAGCGGTATGACTCTCATACCTGCAAGATGCTGACCGGCTTTCACAGGAAAGTTATCATGTATACTTGCAATCATCATCTCGCCAAGTGAATTGAGCTTATTAATTCTTTCCTTATCTATCTTTAAGAGTCCGTCACATTCTGCAATCAACTCCACCTTACCCTCTTTGATATCCGGATCTCTTTTAAGATGTTCATTCTTACACATATCATAAAGCATAAGTGCCGCATCATTTTCATGCAACATGTTCTCATTTACTTCCCAGATATAGATATGATCCTTACCTACTGAAAGTAATACTTCCACATCCTCTTGTCTTATAATATGTCCCTTTCTGAATACGGGACCTTTCTTTTCTCCTTTTATTATCTGTGTTATATCATGACAGAGCATATGCCCTACGGCATCTTTTGTATCAATAAGTCGCATATTTCCCCTTCTATGTAAAGCCTATATATTAATTTGAGCTATAACTATACATTTCTAATTTGTTTATACATAAGTATTATACTATGAATCAAAAAAAAGTTCTATGCATTTATTCATTTTTTAAATAAATACATAGAAACATATTTGTAAACCAAAGGTTCATCTATTATTAAAATCTGAGATATGGCTTCCTTTCTAAGAATTTACCCTCCGGAGTATCTTTGATTTTGGCATTATCAACTATTTCACTACCTCTCAAGAACACTTTATCGATATGTCCGCTAAGAACCTTGCCCTCAAGTGGTGAATAGTCACATTTTGAAACCTGAGTAGCGGCAGTGATCTTAGTCTGTGCCTTTGGATCTAATATGACAATATCTGCATCAAAGCCTTCTTCTATGAATCCCTTTCTATCATAAAGTCCATAAAGTTTTGCAGGATTCTCACAAAGTACTTCACACATCTTTTCTGCACTAATTCTACCCGCAGCAACACCTTCAGAGTACATCACAATACCTCTTGTTTCTACGCCCGGCATTCCTCCCGGAATCTTCCTAAAGTCTTCCATTCCAAGTTTCTTTTGCTCTGACGTGAAAGAACAGTGATCTGTTGCTACAGTCTGAATTTCTCCATCTGCAATCGCTCTCCAAAGCTCATCAATATCAGACTGTTCTCTAAGTGGTGGTGCTATAACATACTTGGCACCTTCAAATCTCGGTAACTCGTATAGACTGTTAGTCATAGTAAGATACTGTGGGCAGGTCTCGGCATATACTTTCTGCCCTCTTTTTCTGGCAGCTCTTATCTCATCAAGTCCTTCCTTACATGTCAAATGTACATCAATGATATCACTGCCTGCCACCTCTGCAAGGTGAAGTATTCTTCCGATAGCCTCAGCTTCAGCTGCAGCCGGTCTGGTCTTATAATGAGAAGATACTTTGTTCTGCAATCCGGCTTCCACAAATTCCTGCTGAAGTGCAAATATAAGTCCGGCATTCTCACAGTGTACTCCGGTAATAGCCCCAACTTCCTTAAGTCTTTGTATTACCTCAAAAGCTTCATTGTCTTGTAATATAATGTCATATGTAAGATAGATTTTAAAAGTGGTAACACCTCTATCCATCATATCCTGACACTGACGTTTAGCTTCTTCATTCCAATCACTGATTGACATATGTATTCCATAGTCACAGAATACTCCGTCTTTAGCTTTCTTAAGCCAGTTGTCCATACCCTCGTTAAGAGTTTCTCCCTTGTACTGGGTGCCGAAATCAATAATAGTTGTAGTTCCACCGCTTATGGCAGCTCTTGTTCCTGAATAGAAGTCATCACATGTAACTGTACCTGCAACATGCAAGTCAAAATGTGTATGTGCATCTATAAATCCGGGGAATATAAGTTTACCGGAAGCATCAATAACCTTTGTATCCTCATCAAGCTTAGCTACCTCACCGTTTTTAAATACTTTACTTATTTTCTCATCTTCAATAAGTATGTCGGCGACAAAGCTTTCTTTGGAATTTACTATTTTCCCACCCTTAATAAAAACTCTCTTCATATTATCTCCTTACATAGCAAAATATGCCACTTTTTAGGGTGGCATATCTTAACTATATCATATTTTATCTTAGTCTATATTATAGGAGCAAATACTCATATTCATTATAGATAGTGTCGATAAGTTCAGCATATCTATAATTAAGCTTGTCATTGCTCTCGCCTATTCTATACACAAGATTTTGTCCGTCAATTCTTACCTTAACATCCTTGCTTCCCTTAACGATCACAAAACCGTCGTTCTCTGAATCAAGCATGTCTGCTTCGCTTGCGAATAATGTAAGCTTATCCTTGTATGGTGCAGAAGCATATGGACAGAATGTCTCACAGTTACCACACTCATTGCACATATAATCCACATGAACTATCTGATGGCTACCCTTTACATTAACATACACATTAGCTCTGTTTGGACAAACCTCTGTACAATTCTCACAAATATAGTCACAAGCTAAACATCTGTTGTCAGCCTTCTTCTCCTCTACCTCTTCAAGGATTCCTCTGTATGAGTATACCTTCTCGTCAGTAGTATCTGAAATCTTAAGCTCACCGATTGCATGATTTACGATAGCCTCACAAACCCTCTTACTGTCAGCAATAGCTTTTACGATAACAGATGCACCCTTAGCGCCGTCACCTGCAGCATATACTCCCTTAACATTTGTCTCAAGAGTAACAGGATTAAGTACAGGAAGGTTCTTCTTGTCAATCTCAATTCCGTTGCTTGTGTAGAAGTCACCTCTTACACTCTCACCGATAGATGCGATAAGTGTATCACATGGTAATTCAACAAGTTCATCTGTCTCCTTAACTCCTCTTCTACCGCTTGCATCAGGCTCACCAAGTACATTCTTAGCACATACAAGCTTTCCGCCCTTGAATGATTTTGGAGAAACAAGTGTAACGAACTCTACTCCGTCCTCAATTGCCTCGTTAAGTTCTTCCTCATCAGCAGGCATATATCTTGCATTTCTTCTGTATGCAAGGTATACATTCTTAACACCAGGAACTCTCTTAGCCGCTCTTGCAACGTCCATAGCTGTGTTTCCACCACCTACAACGATAACATTCTCGCCAAGATCCATCTTTCCTTCAGTCTTTTTGAAGTCCTCTAAGAAGTGAAGTGCATTTATTGCCTTTCCTTCTTCAAGCTCAAGTGGAAGCTCCTTATGTGCACCTATTGCAAGGATAACCTTATCAAAGCCTTCAGCCTTAAGTGCATTTATATCATCAATTCTCTTGTTTGTAACAAACTTTGCTCCGCAAGCCTTTGCAAGCTCTACGTCTCTCTGGATATCATCAGCAGGAATTCTGAATCCCGGAATGATGTTTGCAACAACACCACCCATAGTATCTCTCTCATCAAATACAGTAACATCCACACCTTCTCTTGCAAGGAAGAATGCTGCTGCGATACCTGCAGGACCACCACCTACTACAGCAACCTTTAAGTTCTTCTTATCAGTGCTCTTTAAAGTAGGTACAACCTTTTCAAATGCGTTCTGTGCCGCAATAAGCTTATTTCTTCTGATCTGCACATCTTCTTCATAGTGATTTCTTGTACAAGCACTCTGACATGTATGTGTACAGATATGACCTGTCATGAATGGAAGCGGGTTCTTCTCTAAGATAACATTAAGAGCATCCTCATACTTTCCTTCATTAACAAGGATTCCGTAAGTTGTAATATCCTGATTGATAGGACATCTGTTTACACAAGGTGCCATATAGCAATCAAGGTAAGGAACTTTCTTGCTTGACTTTCTGTTTGGAAGCGGCTTAACCGGCTTAACGTGATGCTTATCACTTCTAACCTCTGAAACAAGCTTCTCAAGAGCCTCTACATCAATTCCTGACCAAGCCTTGATCTCAGGCTTTTCAAGCTTCTCTGACATCTCAATAAATCTCTGATAGCCACCCGGTTTTAAGATAGTAGTAGCCACTGTTACAGGCCAGATTCCACTACCTACAACCTTATCTATATTGAAGTAATCACAACCACCTGAATATGCAATTCTAAGCTTGCCGTTAAAGCTTCTTGAAAGATTTCTCGCAACAAGAAGTGAAAGTGGATAGAGCGACTTTCCTGACATGTACATTTCCTGTGATGGAAGCTCATTATTCTTTACATCAACCGGGAATGTATTTGTAATCTTAACGCCGAACTCAAGGTTCTTTGAAGAAGCGAGTGCCATAAGTCTCTCTAACATAGGAACTGCATCCGAGTACTGTAAATCCTCTTTAAAGTGAAGATCTGTAAACGCAATGTAGTCGTATCCCATGCTGTCAAGCATCTCTCTTGCAACTTCATATCCAAGAAGAGTCGGGTTACATTTTACAAATGTATTCAATCCCTTTTCTGTAATAAGATATGATGCAATAGCTTCTATCTCCTGTGGAGGACATCCGTGCAATGTAGATACTGTTACGGAATTTACAATATCAGGAGTAATAGCATCAAGATCAGCCTTTGTAAACTTCTTGAACTTGCTTAAATTCTTCTCAAGATATTCCTTACACTCTTTGTATATAGGTGTTTCTGAAGCATCCATCATTCCGTTGATGAAATTATCAACCTTAGGAAGCTTAATACCTGCAAGATCATATCCTACTGAAATGTTGAACTGGAATCCATCGCTGCCGCCAAGATCCCATTCCTTTGAGATAACCTTAAGTGCAAACCAACCCTTGATATACTCATCAAAAGCTTCCTGAACTGTAAGTTCTGTAGACCACTCACAGTTGTAGCACTCATCTTCAGCTGTAATACATGGCTTAGCCACACAAGCTGCAAGCTCTCTACCGTCCATCTTCTGAACTGTCTTAAGCTCAAAGAATCTTGCACCTGCATAATATCCTGCGATAATATTCTGTGCGAGCTGTGTATGAGGACCTGCTGCAGGACCTATCTGTGTCTCCAATTTTCTTCCGAAAATAGTGTAAAATTTATTCTTATCAGCCTTATAAGCCTTTTTTACTCCATAACAAGAGCCTTCTTTTTCCATCTCCTCAAGGAGTCTTTCCATGATCCTATCAAAAGGAATCGGTGTCATTATATCTCCCATTATGCATTTCCCCTTCCATTGATCTTATTTGCAAGTCTCATTGCACCTTCTCTTACCTTAGCAAGTACTTCCTTTTCATCAATGTGAAGAAGCTCTCTATCTTTCATCAAGATATTTCCGTTTGCAATTGTAGTTCTAACATCTTTTCCGCATACTCCGAACAATAGATGGCTATTGATATTTGAAGCGGTCATAGGTGTATTCGGTGTATAATCAACAACGATAACATCAGCTGCTGCGCCGGGCTTTAATACTCCAAGCGGCTTCTTAAAGTATCTGTTTGCAATATTTGCATTGTACTCAAAAAGCATCTTTGGAACTTCACCCCAAGCTGCATTAGGATCGCATAAATGGTGCTTATGAAGCACATTTGCAACCTTCCATGACTCTAAAACGTCATGTGTATAGCCATCACTTCCGAGTCCGCATACAATTCCTCTGTGAACAATCTCCATTGTTGGAGGGCATCCGCATGCATTACCCATATTTGACTCAGGGTTATGTACTACACAAGTGTTTGTATCTCTGATAAGATCCATCTCATGTGGGTTAATATAAATACAGTGTGCAAGTAATGACTTATCGCCCAGAACTTTCCAGTCATATAATCTGTCAACAATTCTCTGGTTGTGTACTTTCAAGCATGAATGCAAATCTTCAATACCCTCTGCCACATGGATATGACATCCGATATCTTCCGGCTTTCTTGACATAGCATATTCCATTGACTTGTCAGAAATTGTGAAGCTGGCATGCATTCCCATCATACCTGCAATCATGTCTGAATCGTCTTTTTTTGCATGATTTGCAAAATCAACGTTCTCCTTAACAGCCGCTTTCATCTTGTCTTCGCCATCACGATCAGATATCTCATAGCAAAGACAACTTCTAACACCCGTCTCTCTTGCAGCCTTTTCAATAGCAAAAAGGCTTCCCTCGATCTCACCAAAGCTTGCATGATGATCAAAAATAGTTGTAACACCATTCTTAACACAGTCAATATAAGTAGTCATAGCAGAAAGATATGTGAGCTCGTTGTCTAAATTTCTGTCTATTGTCCACCATAAGCCGTCCAGGATCTCCAAAAATCCATGTGGGTTGTAACCATTGATGCTCAAGCCTCTTGCCATCGCAGAATAAATATGCTCGTGTGTGTTGATGAATGCCGGCATTATGAGCCCGCCCTTTGCATCCACGAAAGTTGCATCCGCATATTTTTCCTTCAAATCACGGTAGTTTCCAACCTCTAAAACTGTGTTGCCATCCAGTACTACAGACCCATCCTCAATTAATGGCTGTTCCTGATTTCCAGTAACTACCCTTCCATTACCAATTAGTAGCATTGTAAATCTCCTCTCTGAATTATGCAGTTTTAATTACAAAAACCTAATAATGTATCTTTATTTTAACATTTTTTAATAGCATTTTCAAGGCTTATCTAATTATATTTTATTTTTTCTAAAAGTTTTTAAGGTATGTTTATTGTGCTTAAAAATGAACATTTACTTTCATTTTTTCTCTTGACAGTTATTAACATTTTTGATACCATTATAGAGTAATTTTTTGCAGGTGTGGTTCAATGGTAGAACATCAGCCTTCCAAGCTGAATACGTGGGTTCGATTCCCATCACCTGCTTTTTTTGTGCCTACTTATACACTTTACATAATCTGAAAATATAAGTACAATAGAATTATAGAAAGGGGTGATACCTTGAGAATTGAAAGGGTTAATACCAATCAGATAAGATGTACTTTATCAAGTGTTGATTTAAAGAATAGAAATTTAGACATAGTAGAATTAACATATGGAAGTGATAATGCAAAATCATTGTTTCAGGAAATGCTTAGCAAAGCTTCTTATGAGGTAGGTTTTGATGCGGATGATTCACCTCTTATGATAGAGGCTGTACCTCTATCTAATGACAGCATTATTATATATGTAACAAAAGTGGATGATCCTGATGAATTAGATTCAAGATTTGCAAGATTCTCTCCTACTTCTGCCGATGATTTATTCTCTTCCTTTGATTTGAAGATTAGTAACCTATTAGAAGGAGCTCTTGATTTGAAAAATGATGTCGAAAATGAGGAGTCATCAAAGGAATCTTACCTAAGAGCATATTCATTTAACACTCTGGATGAGTTTATAGATGCTGCAAAGGCAGTCAAGAGTTATTCCGGAGAAAATACTTTATATAAAGATGAAATCAACAACAGATTTATTCTTGTGCTTAAAAAGAATGATGATAAAAAAGATTTCTCAGCCGCAGCCAATATTTTGTCCGAGTATGGAATCAAGCTATCTGCTACATCATTTAGCGAAGACTACTATAAAGAACATTATAAAATTATTATAAAAGAAAACGCTATTACACAAATAGCAAAAATCTGATTTTTAAGAAGCACTGAATATTTTAGTGCTTCTTTTTATTTATTATTTTTTTAACAAACTTCAAAATATTATTGCTTTTTTCCAAATTGTTATGTATATTTTAATAAGGTTAATTGTACTTTAAAAAGTGCATAACTTTTATTCACACGAATGCGAAAGCATATCGTGCTAAATATCTGATATAAAGATGATAAATGCTTTATCTTTGATATCAAAATAAATATGAAAAGAGGATTATTTATGGCAAATATTGATTTAACCCAGTATGGCATTACAGGCACTACAGAGATAGTACACAACCCATCTTATGATGAATTATTTGCAGCTGAGACAGATGCTTCATTATCAGGTTATGAAAAAGGACAGATAAGTGAACTTGGTGCTGTTAATGTATTAACAGGTATTTATACAGGTCGTTCACCTAAAGATAAATTTATAGTAATGGATGAGAATTCAAAGGACACAGTTTGGTGGACATCTGCTGACTATGCAAATGATAACCATCCACTTTCAGAGGATTCTTGGAAAGTATTAAAGGATCTTGCAAAAAATGAGCTCTCAAATAAGAAGCTTTATGTAGTAGATGCTTTCTGTGGTGCAAACAAGGATACAAGAATGTCAGTTCGTTTCATCGTGGAAGTTGCTTGGCAAGCACATTTCGTTACAAATATGTTTATTCAGCCAACAGCTGAGGAACTTGAGAATTTCAAGCCTGATTTTGTAGTTTACAATGCTTCAAAAGCAAAAGTATCTAACTACAAAGAGCTTGGTCTTAATTCAGAAACAGCTGTTGCTTTTAATATCACAAGCCGCGAGCAGGTTATCCTTAACACATGGTATGGTGGTGAGATGAAGAAGGGTATGTTCTCAATGATGAACTACTATCTTCCACTTAAGGGAATAGCTTCAATGCACTGTTCAGCAAATACAGATATGAATGGTGAAAATACAGCAATTTTCTTCGGTCTTTCAGGAACAGGTAAGACAACTCTTTCAACAGATCCTAAGAGACTTCTTATCGGTGATGATGAGCATGGTTGGGATGACAATGGTGTATTCAACTATGAGGGCGGATGCTATGCTAAGGTTATCAACCTTGACAAGGAATCTGAGCCTGATATCTACAATGCTATCAGAAGAGATGCTCTTTTAGAGAATGTTACTCTTGATGAGAACGGCAAGATCGACTTTAATGACGGAAGCAAAACAGAGAACACAAGAGTTTCATATCCTATCGACCATATCGAGAACATAGTTAAACCTATATCACATGGTCCTGCTGCAGAGAATGTAATCTTCCTTTCAGCAGATGCATTCGGAGTACTTCCTCCTGTATCAATCCTTACACCTGAGCAGACACAGTACTACTTCCTCAGCGGATTTACAGCTAAGCTTGCAGGTACAGAGCGTGGTATTACAGAGCCTACACCTACATTCTCAGCTTGTTTCGGGCAGGCATTCCTTGAGCTTCATCCAACAAAGTACGCTGAAGAACTTGTAAAGAGAATGGAAAAGAACGGTTCAAAGGCTTATCTTGTAAATACAGGATGGAACGGAACAGGAAAGAGAATCTCTATCAAGGATACTCGTGGTATCATCGACGGAATCCTTAGCGGTGCTATCAAGAATGCTCCTACAAAGAAAATTCCTTACTTTGACTTCGAAGTTCCTACAGAGCTTGAGGGTGTAGATACAAAGATTCTTGACCCAAGAGATACATATGCAAATGTTGCTGATTGGGAAATCAAGGCAAAGGATCTTGCTTCAAGATTCGCAAAGAACTTCAAGAAGTATGAGACAAATGAGGCAGGTAAGGCTTTAGTAGCTGCCGGCCCAAAGGTAGACTAATAATATATTTATAAATATTTTGCCTGTGACTATCTTGTCACAGGCATTTTATAGTTTAATATTATCTTTTCACAAATCCATATGCTCTTACACCAAATTTTGTTTTCTGAAATATCAAATCAAATAACTTCCACCATCATTCTTACTGCCGCTTTCCCCGCAATATGCTTATCTTCACTTTCAGAGCTTACAAGCACAGAATCGTCAAAATTATCAATATCCTTTATAATAAACTCATCCCCCAAATTTATCTTCTTTTCTACAAGATATTCAAGTAAATCCCTGTCATCTTCAACCTTATGAAGCCTGCACTTTGCCCCTTTTGAAAGTTCCGAGAGTTTTTTCAGCTTATCCACATCGGGATGATTCTCATATATTTCATTTCCATGCGGACAATGTTTGGGCTTATTTAAAAATTCATTCAATCTGTCCTTTAATCCGTTTGACGTGACATATTCCAATGCCTTTGCATCCTCATGTACATTTTTCCATGAATATCCCAGATACTCCACCAAAAACAATTCCCACAATCTATGCTTTGTCAGCAATGCTCTGGCCCTCATTTTACCTGTTTCCGTCAAAAGAATCGACTTGTTCTCAGTATATACTTCACCCTCTTCTACCAGTTTTTTTAACATCTCACTTACAGATGCAGCTTTTATCCCCAAAATCTCTGCAATCTTTTTGTTTGTTGCAGTTTCCTTTTTTTCAATAAGATCATAAATTGCTAATATATAATCATCTCTACCGGTGTCTATCTTAGCCATATCATTTTCCCTTACTCTAAGTCCGTAATGTTTTCTTATATCATTACTTAATTTTTTACCTGTTTCAGTCAGAGAATATACACCTCTTTCTTTTGCACGATAGACATATCCCTTTTTTATCAGCTTGTCCAAAACATATTTGAGCTTCCTGTCGGACCAGGCAATATGCTCTCTTATTGTACTGTACCCCAATTCACCAAGAGCATTTTTCTTTCCTGTATGATTATCTATGTGTAAAATCAAAAGTTCTCTACTAAAACGATTTTTGTTCTTAATGTATCTTATCATCTTAGTGATGATTCCACCGGGATATACTGCCATGGTTATCATGAATGTTAAACCTGAAACTACAGCACACATTCCCGACATGGATACATTAAATTTTACAGCAAGAAAATATCCTATGCAAGAATTAACTATAGCATATACAGCCGACAATAATAAAGTTATCTTTAAATCCTTGGATATCAGGTATGCACTTGCAGCCGGTGAAATAAAAAAGGCTATTGCAAGTATCGCACCTACAGATTCAAATGCCGAGACTGCGGTAAATGAAATTAGTGCCATAAAAATATAATAAAGTCCGGTACCCGCAATACCTGCCACTCCTGCATATACCGGATCAAATGAACTTATTTTAAGTTTTCTAAAAAACACTGTTACAAATATAATATTTATTAAAAGTACAAAACTCATCTGTACCAAAGCCTTTGGTAGGCTTGCTCCAAGAAAGTTTATTCTATGGAACGGAGCAAGTATGATCTCTCCGATCAAAACCACCTCTGTGTCCAAATGTACATTTCTTGCATATCTTGTAATAAGTATAACAGCTACCGAGAAAAACATCGGAAAAATTATTCCTACCGATGCATCCTCACTTACTCTTTTACTTTTTATAAGCAGCTCTATGCAGATCGTTGTCAATACTCCAAAAAGACTTGCTCCTATTATTAATAAAGCACTACCTATATCCTTAGTAATAAAATATCCTATAACTATTCCAAGCAATACCGAATGTGAGATCGCATCCGAAACCATGGACAATCTTCTAAGCACTAAAAACACACCTAAAATAGCACAGGCAAGGGAGGTTATTATAAGTATATATAAAGATTCTATCATTTGCCCTCCCTCATTTTTCTTATATTAATAAGCATGCTCACGATACCTCTTGGTGCAAACAATACTGATAAAAGTGCAATAATCGACATAATAAGTATTATGCTCGGACCTGTGGAAAGTCCTTTCACCGCACTGCTTATAAAAGTTCCCAAAAATGCCGATACTGCTCCTGTAGCCGCAGCTATAAACAATACTTTCTCATAACTTTTACTCCATTGTAAGCCTGTAACAGCCGGAGTTATCAGCATACTGCTTATTAAGATAGCACCCACAGCCTTTAGACCTGCCGCAATGAGTATCATGGTTATTATCATTATAAGAAGAGAAAGCAACCTTGAATTTATCCCTATTGTATATGCATATACCGTATCAAATACATATACCTTTATCTCTTTATAAAAAACTATAAAGAGGAACAAAGATATAATAGATACCGCCAATATGATATACACATCTTCTTTAAGTATATATGCCGCCTGTCCGAATATATAACTTGCAAGCCCCGACTGTGAAGCTCCCTGAAATTTGTGGTTTCCTTGAATATAACTTTTTAATACCATACCCAGACCAAACATTGCAGATAATATCACCGCCATTGCAGTATCAGCTTCTATCTTTGAGCCTTCCGAAATTATCTGTATAAGCATAAATGCAATTATACCTGCCACTATTGCACCAATCATTAAAATAACAGAACTTTTCCTTCCGGATATCATAAATGCCAGAATTATTCCGGGCAGTGATGCATGCCCTACGGCATCCCCTATCAGACTTTGCCCTTTTAATATACTTATCGTTCCGACTATACCCGTTGCCATGGCAAGCAGCATTGTTCCTATAGCAACCACAATAAATGAATACTGTGTAATCATACTTATATTCATAATCTACTCCCCATATGTCGCATCTATATTTTCTTTTATAAATGTTTCCTCAGTTCTTCCGCTTGCTATAAGCTGTTTATTTACCATTACTACATGGTCAAAATATTCGCATAAGGTGTTTAAATCATGATGTACAGCTATGATAGTCTTTCCTTCTTTTTTAAACTCCCTCATTGTTTCTATAATTATATTCTCTGTCTTCTTATCAACTCCTGCAAGCGGTTCATCCATAAAGTAAATAAGGGCATTCTGAGCAATCGCCCTTGCTATGAATACCCTTTGTTTTTGTCCCCCTGAAAGTTCTGAGATTTGCCTGGAGGCAAAATCTTCCATTTTCATTTTTTTCAATGCTTCTAAAGCTTTTTCTTTTTCAGAAGCATTTACTCTTTTAAATAAACCAAGACCTGCATATCTTCCCATTGTCACCACATCAATTACCGTAGTCGGAAAATTCCAGTTTACTGTGGTGGTTTGAGGTATATAAGCAATCTGCTTATATACCTCCTTGTAAGACTTACCCATAATGCTTACTTTACCTGAAATGGGCTTCATAAGCCCCAGTATTCCCTTCATCAAGGTGGATTTTCCGGCTCCATTAGGCCCTATTATTGCAGTAATACTTCCCTCATATATATCAAGATCCATATCCCATATCACAGGAATATCCGTATATGCCATTGTAAAGTCTTCCAAATGTATCAATACTTTTTCCATATCAAACCTCAAAGGTACTATTTTAAATTATCGGTAATAAGTTTTACATTATGCTTATACATATCAATATATGTGTCCCCGTCTTCACCCTTTGGTGCCAGTGAATCTGAGAACAGTTCATTACCTTCACCGCTTACGATCTTTACATCTGCTCCCTTTGCAGCTGCACCTTCTCTAAGCTTCTCCATACGTGCCGGATCTGTTGTGGATTCTGCAAATATAGCCTTTATCTTGTGATCTACTATAAAATCTATAGTTTCCTGTATATCCTGATTTGCCACCTCCGATTCGGTGCTTACACCTTGAGGTGCTTTTACTTCTATATCATATGCTCTTGAGAAATAATTAAATGCATCATGAGGTGTAATCAAATATCTGCTATCCTTAGGTATTGAAGAAATATTCTCCTTCACATACTCATCAAGCTTTGTAAGTTCCTCCAAATACTTTGTCTTATTCTCTTCATACTTATCCTTATATTCGGGATTCAGATTCTCAAGTGATTCACTTGCTGCTTCAACTGCCATTTTATAAAGTCCTATATCAAACCAAAAATGTGGATCTGTAATTATCTCACCATCTTCATCCATTGTTCCTATGCGATCCTGTGGAAAGTTTCTACTTACGGCCTCACCTTGTGCCTCAAGTGCCTCCACCATTTTACCTTCAAAATGAAGTCCATGATAAAGTGTAAGATCTGCAGAACTTAGCTTTGTATAATCCTCCGGCTTTGCAACATACAAATGCGGATCCTCGCCCGCCGGTATTATAAGTTCTACATTTACAGTATCACCTGCAATTTGCTCAACCATGTCCTGTAAAAATGAAGTAGTAACAACCACGTTCTTCTTATCCATAGTATCGCTACGTGCTTTTGATGCTTCTTCCATTACCTTTGTCTCTGTATTTTGTGTAGTAGTCTGAGTATCTGAAGTTTTTACTCCTGCACATGCACAAAGTGATAAAGCCATTCCTGCGGCTGCAATAAGTATACCGAATTTTCTTTTAAACATATTAGCTCCTTCTAAATAAATTAGGTTATTTTATTTTATAATTAGGTTTACCTAACTATATTTTAATTTATACCTTATTTTTTGAAGTAAAGCAAGTACTACTACCAACTTTCTCAAATAAATTATAATTATTCCGATTTTAATAAGTATGATAATTTTGATAAAAACTAATGTTGTAAACAATATTCTGTTATTCTTTAAAATTTATTCTGTTATTTTCGTTGAAATTCAAATTTAGTTACAATATAGTAAGATAAACTTAAGTCTAAAGGACTATATTTTATACAAAGAATCATTTAGAATATAAGCATAACATAAAAATATTAATCAGCAGGTAAAACTGCAGAATGGAGGCAAAATGATACGAAATCATTTAAAGAAAATCGCATCAGCAGTCTTGACAGCTTCAATGATTCTTGGAATGTCCGGTATGGCTTTTGCGAAGAACACAAAAACCGTAGTACAAAATGTTAAGATCAGTATAGATTATGATCTTTCACCAAACATAAAGCCCAACAATGTTGATGTAGACAGTGACAGTACAGGTGTTGGAGATATAACAGTATCCTCGGTTACCAATACTGAGTACGGCAAGAGACCAAAAGTTACATTAAAGATAAAGCCTGAGGAGGACTACACATTCAAGGGTACCACTTCAGGAAATGTTACACTTGAGGATAAGAGTGGTAAGGGAGCTACTATTAGTAAAGTTTCCGCAAGCAGCAGTACACTTTCAGTTACACTAACTCTACCAAAGATTGGTTCAGGTGATGACGGTGGACTTGAGGTAAGTGATGTATCTTGGGGTGATGATGACAGCCCTGTTGTTAGTTGGGAAAAGGCAGAGTATGCAAAGCAGTATGAATTAAGGTTCTATCGAAATAATTCTTTAAAGGATACTATTACAACTTCTGCTACAAACTATGATTTCCGTAGTAAGATCCGTGAGAACGGTAAGGGTAGCTATACTGTAAAGATTCGTGCTTTGACAAGCAATGGATCAAAAGGTAACTGGACAGAGTCAGATGAGTTTGATGTAGACGAAGATATTTTAGCAACCTTAGGTGGACAGTCAAGTTCAAACAATGGAAGTTCTACAGGACCTAATGGTTCAAGTGCTAGTGCTACAGGTGCATGGTTAAAAGATAATGTAGGCTGGTGGTATATCAATGCCAATAAAAGCTATACTACAAACAACTGGCAGGAAATCAATGGCAACTGGTATTATTTCGATAACAGAGGTTATATGGTGACAGGTTGGCTTAAGAGCCCATATTCAGGAAAGTGGTACTGGCTCAGTACAGAGAATAACAGCAATCTTGGTAAGATGCTTACAAATCAATGGGTTGATAACAACCGTTACTATGTAGATGGAAGCGGTGTTTGGACACAGAGCAGATAAAAATATTTTGAGGATGTCGCATAGCGACATCCTCTTTTTATAGTTATTTAAACAGGTGAACATTAGTTATCTAATATATCTTTTCAAATACACACCAATATTTAATCCAACACCAATAACATGGATATAAGTTCCTGCCATCCGGTATAACGAGAACAAAATCCTCTCGGATTACAACCAATTTCATTGAATCCAAATTTTTTATAAAGCGCAATTGCATTTTTATTTTCAGCAACCACTTCAAGTTCTAATTGTCTATAGCCGGCAGTTTTTGCACATTCAATACATGCCTTTGTTAATGCAGTGCCTATGCCTTTTCCATGATATGCTTTTTCAATACTTATCCCGAACTCTGCACGATGCTTTACCTTGTCTTTTGAGCCAACCGCAGAAATTCCGGCTAAACCAATAATTCTATCATCAACAAGTGCACAAATTTGTATCTCAAAGGAGCTGTTTTCTTTATCTTCAAGGAATTCCTCTTTTTCCTCAACACTAAAATTTATTTCATCCGGATAAGAAAGGAGGAAGTCTGTTTCCTCACGTATATTCTTTGTATTCTCAAGCACACTTTTAGCGTCGTCCATTGTAGCATTTCTTATAATACAAAACATATTGTTTGCAAGTCTTATTTTTTTATAATATTTCAACTCATCATCTCCTCTAAACAACTATACTTTTAAACGTATACCTTTCTTTTCTAAATTTTCTATACATTCAGCCAGATATTTACTATTATGCTCCTTATAAATCGGGCTGTCTATAATTTCCTCTTTAAGATTATCATGCTTTTCTGCTGTTTTTCCTCTATAATTTTTATCCTTCCATTCCACAGAAACATTATATCCTCTTTTCTCCATTTCCTCCATAACCAATGAATGATATACAAATAAATGATATGGGCCTAGGGTGAAAAGTTTATTTCCACTATCCCTATATTAAAGTTGCATTTAGTCTTACACATATTTCAACTTTTACAATAGTTGCATTTAGTAGTACACTTTATGTAAGACAGCTACCAGAAAGGTAGGTATTAATATAAAATCTTTAAATTCTTTTTATCACTTAACACTCGAAGATAGACACATTATACTCGCCGGCATAACTAATAGTTCCACTAAAACTGCTATCGCTAAAACTATAGGTAAAAACAAGTCTACTGTTTGTAAGGAAATTAAGTTGCATCGTAAGTTGACTCACAGATGTAGTATGCCTCTTGAATGTAATAACTACAAGAAATGCCCTTTTGGACGCAAATGTATTACTGAATGTATACTTTATTCTCCATTCTACTGCAAGAGGCGTGACCGCTCTCCCGGTGCCTGCAATGGCTGTAGTAATCGGAGGCATTGTCGCTTCGATAAGTATGACTATTCCCCACAAGATGCTTGGTTAGATTATAGATATACACTAGTAGACTCTAGGCAGGGTGTGAATCTAACCGCAAAGCAGGCTAAAGATCTAGCCAATACTATAGCTCCTCTACTTAAACAAGGGCTATCTCCATATCAGATACTTGCTTCACATCCTGAACTTGGTATATCTGAGAAAACACTGTACAACTACATAGAAGGTGAGGTGTTTCATGAGATAGCCGGTATAACTGTCCTTGACCTTAGACGACAAGTCTCAAGAAAACCTTCAAAAAAGAAATCAAAGAAATTTAAAAAAAGAGCAGATAATAAACATCTGATTGGACGTACATATAATGATTATAAGATATACATTGATGACAATCCGAATGCTCTTATAACTCAAATGGATACAGTCTATAACTACGAAACCACTGGACCATTTATTCAGACTTTCAAATTTATTCCATCAGGCATCTTATTCGCACTCTATCAAACTGAAAAAACATCCTCTGCTATGAAAGATGGAGTAAATACATTAGAGACTATTCTTGGCAAAGATGTATTTAGAAAATATGTAAATGTTTTACTAACTGATAGAGGTTCTGAATTTTATGCAGCAAAGGATATGGAAACAGATATGGATGGCTCCACACGCACTAGGGTATTCTATTGTGATCCTATGCAATCAGGGCAGAAAGGTTCTCTTGAAAACAATCACATTCAACTACGCTATATCCTTCCAAAACAAACAGATTTGAGATCTATTGGTTTAACGGATCAACATTCCCTTAATCTTGTTATAAGCCATATAAATTCTGCACCTGTTGAAAAATTTGGTGGCAAGAGTCCTTTAGAGGTGGCATCCTTCATGTACCATGATCTCTATGAAAAGCTGATGATATTTGGTATCAGAGAAATTGAAAAAGATAGGATTATTTTAAAACCCTATCTTCTGAAAAATAGATAACTCTAATTATAGGTAGCTGTCAGGGTGTCTCATAATGGTATCTTACAAGTGGAAATTAGTCCTACACTCAAAAAAATTCGACTAAAGTCCGCTTACTTGTCATTCAAAAAATGACTTATATTCACCTAAATAGCTCCATATAACACTTATATTGTAACACTTATTGCATCTTTATAGTAGTATAAATGCTATATTTCTTTGCTTTTGTAACACTAAATGCAACTTACATAATTTTACTTTTTTAAGTTGAATTAACATTTACACTTCAGCTAAATGATATGGGGAATATGAAAACACATAGTCCACAGTTTTATGTTTCTTTTTCCATCCGTTGCCCCTTAGAGCACAACATTCCCTATGTTGTCCAAGAAGCTGATTTTTTGGTAATAAGTGGATAAGTTCTTCATTCCATAGTCTCATATTATTCTCGTGTTAATAAAGTGGATTTCTCTAAATATTCATTGGGGTATTTTTTCAGTAAAGTATTAAGGTACTCAATTACAGCTTCCCTGTTATTTTCCCCTTTGATATATTCATTTAATATATCAAATAATATCCGCTTTTCCATTGTGCTTGCTTCTTTTTTGAAATATCCCCATATATGAAGAACGGCATTACTAAAATCTTTTTTACTCTCCTTCATATCTCTTGCTTCCTGTATTTTTTTATTTACCCATAAAACATCCGGTTCTTTTTCCCTCAAATACGCCCTTATCTCCAGATATACTTTATGAGATTTGCTTAGTACATAATATTTATTTTTTGCCCATAGCTCTTCACTTTCTTTTTTTATACTTTTGTAATTCATAATATCACCTTTCTGCTCATATTATTGTATCATTTTTTTTAAATATTTGTTATTTAATCAATATAAATAACTTTTGTATATCTACTTGTTAAATAGTATTTTTATAATTAAATATAACTCTTAATTTACAATAAAAAAGAATTAAGAAAACCATTTTCATACAAATAATGATCAATGTTCTTCTTAATTCTATAAATTATAAATCTATATTTTTATCTTGCAGGATATTTTCTTCTGAATCCCTCAAACCACTCAAGGTATTTAGCAACATTTGCTTTATTCTCAGGATCATTGTCAAATTCCTTTGTTTCCACATCCACTCTCTCCTTATCCTCGGCAGAAAGTGCTCTCTCGGCAAATGTATATACTACCTCATCTTCTTTTCCTATATGTCTGTTAAGAAGTGTCGCATATCCTGCTGCATTTGCTATTATATCAAGCTTATTTTGTGTGGATGGATCCTTTTCATATCTGTCAGCAGCTTCCAAAAGCTCGTTCATATGAAGTCTACCGAGGTCATGCTCTACAAGCATACCGTTTCTTATAAGCTTATCAGCTACAGGACCCAGCTTTTCCATCATAATTTTAAAAAGGATCTTCTCTTCCTTTCCATGATGAAGGTGATCTGCATATGTCTTACCAAAATCCACACATTCTCTTACAAGTTTCGTATCCACTTCACTTCCCTCTATGATTGAGCAGCACATAGATTTCAGGCTCTTACAAAACTCTATTATGTTCTTGTGTTCATCTACTAAAATTTCTATTCCGTACATATTACTCCCTTACCAACTTATATGTGCCATTTCCCAGAGCATAATATGTCAGACCGCTACCGTCAAACACACCTTCGATCATAGCATTTCTTATTTCATAAAACAGTGATACATCTGCTCCTACTTCATCCCAGTACTGCTTGTGAATATCCACAGTTTCCTGCCACATAAGCTCATCACTGTCCTCATTCACAACCATATTTACACCGTCACATGGCATTCCGCTTACAAATGTATTCTCATAATACTCAAAACCGTCAACAGGTGAAGCTCCGCTTCCTATAGCATTTTCCTTACCGAAAGTCCTTGCACTTTCACAGATAATGCCGATAGCATCAGGATTTCCCTCTGTAAGATTCTTTGCAACATATGCAAGTCTTCTCTCTACTATAGCTATCTTATCCTGTAACCAACCATGTATATTGGTCGGATCTATTACATTTCCAAGATCACCCTCAGGAAGCGAACCAAACTTCTCATCTATATCGGCAAGAACTGCTGTATTCAAGCCTTTGTCCTTTGCTGTAGTTATCAAAGTATTTGTTAAATCGTTTTGTATCTTTATCTTTCTAAAAAGCCAATGATGTATTGGACCCAGTATTGCACTCATATTTTTTATTCCTTTACTTTTTTATCTTTCTAACGGGAAAACAACTGTAAGCTGCATCTTAAAACTTTCAATCGCATGCACTGAATGCGGCTTTCTCGAAGGCATTACCACACTCTCACCTGCATTCAAAATATATTCTTTTCCGTCTACAATGAACTTTCCTGTTCCCTCAAGCACTGTAACCAGAGCATCTCCATCAGATTCATGTGTAGAAATCTCCTCACCCTTTGAAAATGCAAAAACTGTAATACTTACATACTTATTCTGTGCCAAAGTCTTTGATACTACCTGTCCATCTGTTGCCTGAACTAAATCCGCTAATTTTAAAACTTCTTCATGATTTATATTTTTTAAAAACTTATCCATACCTATCTCCTTTATGGTAAAATCTTAAACATTCACTACTATTTCAGTATAGTATTTTTTAAAGTATTTTTCTGTAACAATCGTTAATTTTGTAAATTTATTTTGCACAATTTTTGAATAAAAAACTGCCTCGGCATTCCAAAGCAGGTTTAATTTTATATTAAAACTCTTTACCACCATTTACATTTATATCTGCATCAAAATTCTTATCAATATCAACTATTGCAGCTTCAAGTCCTCTCCTTATATCCTCAAGTGCCATATATGGAGCTACCGGTGTTCTTCTTGCTGCCTGTGCAGGTATAAAAGGAACATGTGTAAATCCACCCTTTATATGAGGATATTTCTTTGCCAATGTATAGAGTACACCATGCATAAGATGGTTGCAAACAAAGGTTCCTGCTGTATTTGTGCCTTTCTTTGTTTTCACTACCACACTCTCAGCTTTTGTTATTTTATCCGCTATGGGCCTGCCCATCTTCATAGCTGTCTTTCGACTCATTCTAATAAGCTCCCTTTCAAATATTGAGCTTTTATAATTCACTCTCCATATTTTCGCCTCTGAATTCAAAGTGTTATAATAATATTATGATACTCTAATAAAGTAATATCAAGAGAAATAGACAATATTAGCTATATACGACTCAACTAAAAATGTTTTTAGTGAAAGTCAAAAATTTTTATATAGTTATTATTGATTTATACAATAAATCAATAATATTTTCTTTGTTAAACAATAACAAATTAAAGTAGTATTTCAGTGTAATAATTATTTATTTTTTAATAAATAATTACACTATTCTACATTTATTATCTCCATGTTAATGTTAATATTATAGTAAGTTATTGATCGTAATTGTTTTATTTGGAGGATGAGTATATGAAGAAAAAATCAATTTATTGTAGAATTGGTGCCAGAGTAATGATATTGTCACTCAGTATACTGTTTACAGGCTGTGGTCAGAGATATGATAAAACATCAAACGATGGTGCTGAATATGCAACCGGAAAGACAGTTGAGGTGTCAGATTATTATATTCCTCAGGTGGCATATAATACTGAGGAATACAATGCTATTGATGAAAGCAACTTCAAAGCTGTGGCTACTTCAACACTATCTACATTTGCAGCGGATGTAGACACGGCTTCTTATGCAAATATCAGAAGATTTGTAAACTCTGGAGAGCTACCACCTGCTGATGCAGTTAGAATAGAAGAAATGTTAAACTATTTCCACTATGACTATCCACAGCCAAAGGATGGTGAACCTTTCTCAGTTACTACAGAGATTTCTGCCTGCCCATGGAACCCCGATACCAAGCTTATGATGGTAGGTATGCAGGCAAAACAGGTGGATGAACTTGAAAAGAAACCTTCAAACCTTGTATTTCTTATAGATGTATCAGGATCTATGGATGAACCTGACAAATTGCCACTTGTTAAAAATGCATTTTTACTTCTATGTGAACAGTTGAAAGAAAATGATACAGTGTCAATAGTCACATATGCCGGATATGATCAAGTTGTTTTGGAAGGTGCAAAGGGTTCTGACTCCAGGGAGATTATGGCTGCTATAGAAGATCTGGAAGCAGGCGGAAGTACCGCAGGAGCTGATGGTATCAAGACCGCTTATGAAATTGCAAGAAAGTACTTTAAAGCAGATGGAAATAACCGAGTTATACTTGCCACAGATGGAGATTTGAATGTAGGTATCACAAGTGAAGGTGAGCTTACAAGACTTATCAAAAAAGAAAAAGAAAGCGGTGTTTTTCTTTCTGTTCTGGGATTCGGTACTGAAAATATAAAAGACAATAAAATGGAAGCACTTGCCGACAATGGAAACGGAAATTATTCTTATATTGATTCAAGATTTGAAGCAAAGAAAGTACTCTCAGAAGAACTTGGTGCCAACTTCTTCACAGTAGCAAAAGATGTTAAATTTCAGCTTGAGTTCAATCCTAAGTTTATAAAGGGTTATAGGCTTATCGGATATGAAAATCGTATAATGGATGATGAAGATTTTAAGGACGATACCAAAGATGGCGGTGAGATAGGCTCAGGGCATAGAGTTACTGTACTATATGAAATAGTGGATAAAGACTCTCCAATAGAGATAGGCTCTGATCTCAAATACCAAAATAATGTCGAAACTGATTCTGATGACCTTTTAAATATAGCAGTAAGATATAAAGAGCCTGATTCTGATACAAGTAAGGAACTAAGCTATCCTGTTACTTCTGACAGTATCAAAGAGAATATGTCTGATAATATGAAGTTTGCAGCCGCTATAGTAGAAACCGGTATGCTACTTCGTGACTCAGAGTTTAAGGGTAGCTCAAGCTATGATAATGTCTTATCCATGCTTGATTCTATACCTGATGTCAAAAATGATACAAACAAACTGGAATTTTTACTACTTGTAAAAAAGATTTCTACCCTACCGGCACAAATGTCAAAATAAATTCAGTATTGTTTTAAATTAATAAAATTAAACTACTTTTAATACAGAACAAGTTCAGCCATAAAAGCTGAACTTGTTCTTTTTATTTATTATAAGAAATTTTCTTTATAAATAACTTTCCCATCCTTTTCACCTATAATATTAAAGGCAAAGCTTGTTAAATCTCCCTCAAGAACTGCACTACTGTCCTCGTTTTTCCACTCAATAAAGATCTTACTTCCATCACATTTCATAGTAAATTCACTATAATTTGAAAATACAGAAAATGTATTTCGGAATCTAAGCATTTCAAGCTGTTTTTGTACAACCTCTCTTTGTAAACCTGCTTCTATCTCTTCTAAAGTCAGATTTGTACGGTTGATTTCCTTATGTCCTCCGGCCCCTGCTCTCTTTACCGCTTCATGATCATTCTTTCCTGCAAAAAGATCCAAATACCACACTTGTGGCTTTCCTGGCATAAAGATTTGAATAGCCCTGGCAAGAAGCATCCTCTTATCCTCTTCACCCAGTGCACTGTAGTAAGTTGCATTTACCTGATAATATACATTCTTTTGACCATGTAGATCCTTTACATATCCACCTCTTTTTACAACTGTATCTATGATGGATTGAATCCTTTCCTCACTGATAAGTCCCTTTAAATCAAGTAGAGGTATACCGTCATGGCAGCCAAGCATATTCACTACCTGTATATTCTTTTCCACAAGTTCATCAGCCCATTTTTTTAAAACCTCACCTGATTGCTGTTCAAAGGCATCTATAATAAGACCCGGAAGGAAGAAATCATAGGTCATATAACCCTTATCTGCAATCTTCTCATAGATTTTTTCCTCATAACTTGCATGAATCTCAGGTAGTAGTCTCACATTATATTTATCAGCCAATTCTCTCACCTTTGTAAGTACATCCCAGGTGGCAGGCTCATTTAAGAAATTCTTCTCTCCTACCTCTTTTGGAGCATAGGCAAAAGCATCCAGTCTGACTATCTTGGCACCGTAATCTACCAATGTCTTTAAAGTATTATCATAAAACTCCCAAACAAGAGGTGATTTGATATTGAGATCCATCTGTCCAAGATATTTTCTCTCAGACTCCAGCTTCTCACAAAGTTCTTTCCTTTGATCATCACTAAGTTTATTGCTGTAGATATTTGACTCGTTCAAAATCTTTTCAGGTGATTTACCCTCTATTAGACTCTCATTTAATAAACTTGCCAGCCCCTCTGCAATACTGTACTGTACTCCTGTAATATCTCTAATATCCACAGCATCTAAAGAAGGATATCTTACTTCCTGATAAAATGTATTCCAATACGGTACTTCTTTACCATCAGGGAAGCGAACCATCAGTATGGGCAGACCCGGTTTTCTAAAAAACATATCCTTTATAAGCTCAGGTTTTGGCTGTATATAACCTGCCTCAGTCATCTCGCCGCAGCCATCCCAAAATTTATTCCAATCAATGAAAAAATCTCTGTACTTTGACTTCTCGCCATTTTTTATAATATCCTGAAACTGTTTGGAAAGCACTGAAGCATGATTTAGTATAAAATCAAGTTTTAAATCAATTCCAAGCTCATCAAGCTTTTTCAAATCCTCTTTTTTAGCAAAAAGCTCATTTAAAGAATAATCAATTACTGAAAAGCCTCTATCCAGATCAGTATGGAAGAGACTTGGCAGTATATAAAAAGATGAAAATACATCCTTTAATTCATTTTTACTGAGGAAATTTGCAATATCACTTAAGTTCCCACCAAGACTGTCAGGATATGCATTAAGCATCGGACCGTTATTATTTTTATTCACACTACCCACCTACATTCCTATATATTTACAATATTCTTCATAGCTTAGTCTGTCACCGTTTGGAGTAATAATTATCTTTGCCTTATGTGCCTGATTTACAAGTGATTCCTGCTCTATATCAAGTACCATGGTTGTAAACGGACTGTCAATTCCACAGTCACGATTCCTTAAAAGTCTGTATTTCAAAGTTTCTGCCGGAGTATTGTGTATAAGTATCGGAATATCGACTCCATTGAAGCAATCACTGTTTCCATGTGTCCATTCAATTAAAAGAACTCCTACATCCTTGAAATCCACATCATCATACCATATCTGTGTATTGCTTCTTCCCATTCTCTTTAACCAGATTTTTTCCGCTCCTGATTTAAATTGGTCAACAACATCCTCAACTTCTTTAAATGCAAGCTCATTGCCTGTACCGAGATACTCCTTAAGTGCATTACGTCCACCGTTTATATATGACTTGTACCATGGATATTTTTTTATATTTTCAGAGTCTGCATCATTACCCTCTTCTTGCAGCTTATGAACTATTTGAAAACGTTCTTTATTGTACTCTCCGTCCTTTACCAGTCCTTTTAATCCGCCTTCTCTAAAAATATGTAAGCGCTCTGCATCATTGTACTCAGGGATTCTTCGCGGATAATTGTCTCCACCCAAAATATAGCTTCCTATTCCTATATCATTTAAATAATACGAAAGTACTGCGGCTATTCCTGATTTTCCCACACCTGAACAACCTGATACAGATACAACAACCTTTCCGTTACCGTTTTTACTCTTAACTTTTTCAATCTCATCAAGCAAATCAGGGAAAATCCTGCCTGCTCTGTCAATATGATACTCTGTTATAACAACCTTACTTCCCGGTACATCAGCCTGCTCTATCTCCTTAGGCAGTACCGGTGGCTTCCAATTTTTAAACTCTTGCATAAGTATTCACCTCATATACTTAACTTTACTTATTTTTAGTTTTTATACTAATCTTCCCCCAAAAACAAGCACTCCATATGAAAACTGTTTCATATGAAGTGTAACATAATATTGAGCCATTTTCTATGTATTTATTTTTACCTGTCTGTATACTTTTTAAATTCTGCAACACTCATATCGGCTCTTTTTGCCGCATCCGAAATGCTTAAAATTCCATCCTTTACCAGAGAAATAAGAACATTTATAGTGCCTTTTTTAATTCCCTCTTTAATACCTTCTTCTCTTCCTTTTTCAATTCCCTTTTCTATTCCTTTTTCTATTCCCCTTGCTTCTACTCTGTCAAGTACCTCACACATAGTTAAATGCTCCTTTCCTTTCACTTCGTTTATAGTTTCTTCAAATCTGTAATCATTCGTCATCGCAGACATCAGCATCAAAAGTTCATCCACATGCTCAATTACTGTATCTCCCGCTACATAGTTTTTATTTACACGCATCTGATACAAATAATCAGCCAGTATCCAAAAGTCACTCTTAAACATATCTATCTTTTCTCTGTCAAGATATGCTATTTCAAATATATTCATTTTGAAATCATTAACATATGGTTTAATCCTTTCATCTATTTCCAAAAGTTCAAATAAGCTCTTTGGCTGATTCCATCTACTATTATACCCAAAATATAATACTAATGTAATCACAGGATAAAGTACTTCTTTGTTATTCTCTTTTTTGGCCTGCCTAACATACTCTGTTCCGTCATATCCAAAGACCCTAAGCGGCATTCTCTTTTCCGGTTTTGTCTGATTCTCCAATCCGAACATTGATAATTTTATCTTACTGTTATGCCAATATTTTGCAATATCCCTATACTGTGTCCTTATCCTGCCATCCATCTTTAAAGTACTTCCCGGCAGTGCATCTATCAAGCTGTCTTCAGTTACTATTTTCTCACCGTTAAACAGTAACACATTTATAATATCTGCGAATACATCATTATACTTTTCAAGTGTCTTTTGTGTAATATCTTTTTCCATGTTGCCCTTCACACGACCTCCCTATAATATTACTGATTTGATTTAATAGAAATTGTTTTAAAAATAAAATTTGAGAATAAAAATAGAAATAAAATAAGTTCTATTCACTTGGCTTTATTTTATGATGAATATAAATATTTTTCAATAACAATATTCTTAAATAGTCCCCTTATCGGGGTTAGTTTCTGTAAACGGAAGCCCTTTCCAACGGGGAGGCGGTTGCGGCTAGTTTCCGTCCCCTTATCGGGGTTATCTTTTGTAAACCTTAATACCCATTTTTCTCATAGTGATTATTGGTTTGAGTTTCTGTCCCCTTATCGGGGTTATCTTTTGTAAACGAATTGACATAGAGCTTGTGTTGCGAACAAGTGAAAGAGTTTCCGTCCCCTTATCGGGGTTATCTTTTGTAAACGAAGGAGAATTTTTATGTTTAACGGCAATACAGCATTCGTTTCCGTCCCCTTATCGGGGTTATCTTTTGTAAACGATAATTTCAGAACAGAAACCATTAAGTTTGAATTTGAGTTTCCGTCCCCTTATCGGGGTTATCTTTTGTAAACCCTACCCCCTCTAAACCCTTATAACACAAGGCTTTAAAGTGGCTTTAGCGTGCCTAAAATCTAACAATCGATTTTCAGTAGATTTTGTGTAATATTTGTTACATCAAGTGCTGTAAAGCCTTTATTTATAAGGACCGTCTCAAAATCACAAAAATCTGAATATAAATACACGCTAAAGTATATATAACAAAAAATATTTATTAAATCATCTCAGACTCACTCTAAGACTACACTAGTTTATCATATGACTATGCTTTATCCAAGTATTTATTACTTTATCTAATCAAAAAGTTCTACATTGATATACGATCTCGTATCTCTGCCATCTTAGCATCATTTAGCCTGGACTTGCCATGAATTTTTGTAAAGGCTATATATCCACACATTCTATCTATCATTGTCATTTCCTTTTTGCCACATCTAGGACAAGTATCCGGTCTATCAGACCCCCTATTGTTCCATTGATACCCACAGTTATCACAATATGCTAATGAAATATTGATTCCTTCATATAGCCCAAGTTCCATAGCATGGGTAACATATGCTTCCAATGCTTCTATATTATATGGCACATCAACACGAACATATTGTATCTTTCCACCATTAAATAAATCCCAAAATCTGAATTCATAATTTTGTTTTTCTATTTGTGTTATATCTTCTGACACATGACAATGAAATGAATTTGAAAAGTAATCCCTGTCACTGACATTTTCAATCTCACCATATTTTTCTCTAAAGGAATTCACCTGCTTTCCACATAAACTTTCTGCTGGTGTACCATAAACAGAATATTGTATATGGTCTTTGGCTTGATACTCTAATACTCTTTTGTTTATGTATTTAACTACTTCCAGAGCAAATTTACCATCTTCCACAATAGACTTACAATTATATAAATATTGTAATTCATTAAGAGCAGTAATACCATATGAGGCTGTAGCACTTTTTAATAATGGCTCTATTTTATCATCTCTATTTAGATTACCACCATATATACCACCTTGCATAAATGCCAGAGGATTTGTATAGGCCTTTTTCTCAGAGAGGAATTTATATGTTCTCTTATGAATATTTCTAATAATATTTAGATAATACTCGAGCACACTATAAAAATCTTCACCGGTCTTCCTACTCTTTGCTAGAATCATAGGTAAGTTCATTGATACTACACCTATGTTAAACCTACCTATAAATACAGGAACATCACTTTCATCTACAGGTGTTTCTCCACCTTTTTCAAACCATTTAGTAAGAAATGCTCTACAGCACATAGGGCTTATTACCTTACCATACTTCTTGTATACTTCTGATACTATACCTTTTTCACCGGTCAAACTCAGATATTCAGGATACATTACCTTACTTGAACAATCTATCGCATTTTGAAAAAGATAATACAGTTCCTTTCCTTTACCATGAAGATTTTTATCATAAAGAAAAACAAGCTTTGGAAATAATACAGGCTTTTTGAATCCTTCTTTTCCATGCCCTCCCTTCCTTACTTTAAGTGCTGCTACTGTTGCCATTTGTGAATATTTGTCTTTACCGATGCCAAAGGATATAGTTATAAACGGATAGTCACCCCTTGGTGAAATCAAGGAATTAAACTTGGCCTCTAATGAAAAAAATCCTTTTTCAAAATCCATTTCCAATCTATTACTTGCCAAATTGTCTGCCTTCTCCTTATTTATGCCTACATCTATATACTCTTTATAATAAACATCATAACTTTTTTTCGCATACTTTGACAGCAACTCATCTATCTGTGGAATAGTAAAGCCGCCATAAATCTGTGCCACTGCATTCATAGATATACTTGCAATTACATCAAATGCCTCACTTAGGGTTTCAGGCTCATCATACCACATTTCCCCCATTTCAAAGCCACCATCTAAAACCTTCTCCATATCAAATAAGCAACAGTTTATAGTATCTCTTCTAAAGCCCATATCATGAATATAGATATATCCATCCTTTAATGCCTCTCTTTGTTCAGGTGTTAAGTGATAATTGCTATAAGTGATTTTTTCTACAGCATCTACTATAAGAGCTCGTTTACTTGAAACCAGACTGCTGTCCATACTTCCATTGCTTCTATCACCGTCATAGATAATCTTACTCATCTGCTTGCATATTTGCTCATATATATCTGCATTGACTTCCTTTGTTGTATATAGAAAAACATCAGCAATCTCCGGATATTCAGACAAGGCATTTTTGATACAACTATGCCACTCCTTACTTTCAAATCTATTTCTTCCCAGCTTTTGGCTTAATGATATTAATTCTTTATAAAAAGTATTATTTATTTGTGCGACAGACTCGTCGTCAATAGGTGCCAAAGCCATAGCTGCATCTATTTTTATAAGTTCTTTTACCCACACTTCATCTTTATCATATTTTAATTCTTTGCCATCACGCCTTAATAATATAAATTTATTTTCCATAATAAACTCTCACCCTATCTTTATAAGTTTAACTATACTATTATCACCTCGTCAAACACTGCCTCATCTACTTTTCCATAAGTTATGACTTCACTATCTTCATACATCTTATATACTCTTATACTATCTTCTCTACCTACATAGCGGTCCAACTCGAATATAAGCTTTTCATATTGTTTTTTATTTAAGTTTGCTTCAAATGCAGATTTCTGCACTCTAATACCATATGAAGACAGTAGTTTTGATAAATTAATTCTTGGTTTATCTTCTGTTATATCATATATTATAAGCACTCTATACTTTAATTCTTCTCTTGTTTCTTCCTTTTTCATACTCTTATATACATCATTTTATTTTCAACGGATGATAACCATCAAAGCTCGCATTATCAATACAATTTGCCAATGATTTTATTTGCCACCATATTGCGTGTCTAAAGCTGACAGGAGAATCTAAATATTCCAGATAATTTATTTCCTTTCTCATCTTATCTTCCAGCTTTTTCACACAGATCTTTATTGCATTATTCGATAAATATACTGCTCCGGTATCCTCATCAAATTCGAACTCATCTATACCTATTTCATTACCCTGTACTAAACTAAGTATAGTAGAATCTACAAGTAATGCTCGCCATTCCTCAAGCATATCACTTACAAGTGCAGGATGATTTCTCTTTATTTTGTGTATAAATCCAATATATGGGCTTAAATCTCTGCTCTCTATTTCTGCAAATATTTCATAGAAAATTATAGTATACCCAAAGCTGATCATTGAGTTAAATGGATCTAATGGCGGCTGTCTACTCCTGCCATTGAAGGAAAATCCTTCTTTTATAAGTTTTGACAATGCTTTAAAATATTCTCTGGCAGCCATTCCCTCATAGCCCAATACCTCATCTACAGTATTGCATTTTGAGATTTCTTTCTCATATATACGTATTCTATTTAATTCTTCTGTGATATCATTACTCGAATGTTTTTCATATCTCTTTAATATAATACGCTGATTATGTATCTTAGCTGACTGAATTTTCTTTGCAAGCATTTCCAAAGAGCATGATAGACTCAAGTGTTTCCTTAGGAAACACTTGAGTTGTACCGTCTTTACACTCTACTATTATTTTACCGGCTAATGTGGTAATCTTTGATCCTTGTTCTGTAATATAAAGGCAGGACATACTCCCTCCTATACAAAATCCATTTGTTCCTCTTCAAACTTTCTTAGACTACATGCTCCAAATAGATATTTATTACTATTATACTTAGTACAATTTACTACTCTTGGTGATACATCTGTATCTTTATCATGTTTAGCATCAGGAAAGAGTACGATTAGAATATTTGATGTAAAATCTACTGCCTTTTTTCTGTCAAAGCTTGAATATATTATAGTCTTACTTTCAAATCCTGCTCCTCCTCCCAAAAAGCATGTATACTTATCATTACTGATAGGTGCCTTTTTAAATTGCTTTGAAACCTTGTTCCAATAATTTTCATAGAAACAACCTATAGATTTTATAATTTTTTCTTTATCATAGTCACAAAAATTACTGTCTACAGTAATACTGAATCTTATAGTAACCCCCGGCTTTATGCATTCCCTATAAAGTGGAATAGCAATTTCAGTTCCGTCCAAGCTTATGTCAACCTTTTGACATACACACATATCTTCATCCGATATATATTCGCTGTCAGACACCATGAAACCTCGTAAAGTATCATTTATTTTATTATCTATTCTATTATTTGAGTCAGAGAATAAGTTCTTATGGAAAATATCTATATCAATATCGCTCAAGGAATCCTTGTAAGTTTTATCCAACTCTTTTTTACTTGGATTATTACCCAATCCCAATTCTGCCTCACTAAGCTTATTGGATATTCCACAATCTGAATTCTGTATAATATATGCTCCTGTAAGTATTGTTCTCAGCATGCCCTTCAAACTGCTTCCGGGTACATATATCTTTCCATTACCATCTCTTACAAATCTTTCTATACCTCTACCCTTCACATCTCCATCATCTGTACCCTTAGTATCTCCAAGACTGAGTTCTTTGACATTCCAGTTTTTATAAATTTTTTCGTCTATATTGTTATCCTTGAAAAATACAGCCAAGTCCTTACCTGTATCTAACATGTATTCCTGATACTTCTTCAATAAATTTTTTTTAATAAAATAATCAAACATAAGTCTGGTATCTATGATAACAACTTTATCATTCTTAAATAAAGCTTCTTTTTTGTTTATTGTATATCCACTTCCAATAAAGACCGGTCCTATAGTTTTTAGCTCTATATTATATTTTTTTAGAAATTTTGCCATCACCTTACCCCCATAAAGAATGGTTTACCATATCTATATACCGGATGTGTCCCCTTATTTTTTCCTGAAACATCATAAATATCCCCTTCAAAGATATTTTTGTATACTGATCCTACCTCAAGCATATACAGGTCTTTCTTTTTTCTGTATGTATCAGCGTATTTTGAAGAAGCTATAAATCCACTCCTCTTCACAACGGTATAAGAGGCATCCTCAAGGCTTTTTTTCAGTTCATCTTCATTTGGAAGACATAGTGATAAAGACATAATATCCTTATAATCACCTATATCCTCAAATTTTTTTACTATATTACTGTTCGGTGTATCCTCACACAGAACATACTTTCCATATCCTGATGAGATTTTCCCTCCAATACCGGTATATGAAATACTATTCATCAGTCTCTTTACCATTTCAAAGTCCTTTTCATCTTCAAAACCTATAAATAGATAAAGACCACTTCCTTTTTTATATTTGAATACTTCTACAGCATACAGGTTGTTTACATCATTCTCCCCCGAAGTTAACATGGACACCTTCTCAAGTAAGGTGAACTCACCAAATTTTTTCCCAAATGAATCTGACTCTTCTTCTATATTCAATTTCCCATTTATAAAACTTTCAAACTTTGATAGTGGTATATATCTCAATTTTTTTAAAGCTTTTTTTCTTATAGAATCTCCATCATTATCATTATCCAAGCGAATTATAGGCTTGGGCAAATAATACTCCTTGCCAATATATGGAAATGCATTTGATATTTTTAGTTTGCCACTTTTACAAATATCCAGCAATCTATCTGATTCACCATACTTTAATGCCTCTATAAATAAAACTGAAAATAATGTGTCTGCATTTAGTACATTTTGGCCTTTTTCTAATCCACCACCTCCAAAATGTACAGCTGTAGTAAACTCTAACTTTAGTATTTTATAGTTCATACTACACTTCCTTTAATATATTTTTACAGCTTTCCACTACTTTCTCAACTTTTCCGTCATCCACATTTACTATCAAAGGCTTTACTTCAAAATCCTTTATATCCACTCTACCATAACCTCTTGAACCTGCTGCCCCAAGATAATCATATTTTAAAAGCTTAAAACCAAGTCTCAGAGTATTAAAGTCTTCCTCTATTTCACTTTCATCTTCTATATTGTATATAAGGCTCATATGATACTCTATACCTTTAATAGCTCTCTCTATCTGTCTTGGATTGGCCACCCCTGTAAGTCTTGATATGGTATTCTCAAACTTAACTTCTGTAGCATCCAAAGACTCAGCCTTCAATCTTTCCTTACTTTCCTTGCTGATAAATATATCTGAGAAATAAACTCTACCTGTTTTTGGTCCATTCTTATCTGAATGTCCAAAAAGCCTTTTTATCACTTCATTATCACTATTATGGTCTTTTGACAGTCCGCCGTCATTTAACTGCCTTGAAAGTAAGGATCTAAGTTTTCCCTTCAAGCTGCTGCCCGGTATCATAGGAAAGTCCTCATCTATATCCTTTACTACAACCGAATCTACAGCTCCTATAGCTGCAAACTGTGATCCACCACCAATATGTAACCCTGTCAATGATTCTATTTTCCCACTAATTTCAAGTTTTCCAAACATATATATCCTCCTATTCGTCCCTTCCACCTAAAAATTTTCTATATGCTACCAATGCTTCCATATAATGACAGAATAAAATAAGCCTATCCTTATCTGCTTTTATGCTATCTATTTGTTCTATAATCTGTGCCTCTTCTACAAATTTCTTTACAGTTGATTCTCTTCCGGCTTCGTATATAGTGTGCATTTTAAAATATTGTATTTTTGTAAGCCACTCTGAATCCAATGTATTTGTCTTTAGACGTTTTGCTTTTGTATACATATCGCTAACCATTGACAAAAGCTTTCTTATCTTTGATGTTGTCAAAATCTTATTTCTTCCATTTTCATCTATAAGGCTCTGTATTACTTTTTCTGCCTGCTCTACATAGTTTTCTTTGTTAAGGTCTATAGGAGTTCTCTTTTTTTCTGTATTTGATTTCCCCCTATTATTAGTAAAATTGTTGTTATTTCCACCCATCTATTTCTCCTCCTCATTTCTTATCAAATAGCTATAGATATAGATTGCTGTTATCGCCTGCTTTGTATCATTGTCGTCAAACATCCAATCATATAGTTTCTCTTTGAAAATTTGATATACATCTTTTTCTTCTTCACTTACTTTTCCCTTAGGCTCCATTCTGGCAAGAGTATATGCCATCCTTGCCAAATTAATTTTCTTATCTCTATTTCTAAATAGCTCTAAGAGATTGTACAAAAGACTCTTTCCCTTGTCTTCTACAGTAGAGAAAAACTTACTTATTATGGCAAACTTTTCTCCTATTACCTTATCAACAAATTCATCCCAGTGATATGAATTATCCTTATCAAAAAGTGTTATAGCATTTTTACCATCCAGCTTCTTTGAGCAATCCTCAAGTTCACCTGTTTTTTCCGCCATATATGATATAGGATATTTTGGCATATACATTCCAAGCCCTGCTGAAATAGTAAGTGTTCCCTGAGTATACTCTTTTAGAGTTTTATACAAGTCAATTCCAAACTCCAAAACATCTTTCCAAGCACCCACTACAAATACATCATCACCACCTGAGTATATTATAGCTATTTTTCTAGTCTCATTTTCATCAACTCCACTATCAAAGCATGGTATTTTATACTCACCATTTTTCAATATATTATTGATATCATATTTGAAAAACTGTGTAAGCTTCCTTGAGAATGCAGCTGACTTTGACAATGTCTGCGTACTCTTTTCAAATCCACCTACAAAAGCCTTTCCAAGGTTATCGATATCACCTCTAAGTACTCCAAGCCTCTTGATACCCACTCCACCTTTGACCAATTTTTCCAAGGTTTCTGCATCATGATAGTCACCAACATATATGGTCTTTACATAATCTTTCCCTTTGTATACTCCATTTTTTGAGTAGGCACGAATAAGGATATTCTTATTTGTTTTAAGATATTCTTCACCTTCTTTTCTTTTTATGTTCTCTGCACTCAAGTATCCGTTCTTGTATATAGGGAGTATTCCTCTATCCTTTTCGCTTACTACTGTGAATATTTCTCTATTTAGGATACTTCTTGAAAGCTGTGCAAATCCATCACATAGGCTACAAACGCCATTGCTGTTAAGATTATACGAGCTATGACAAATCTTACATTCTCTCTCTCCATCAACATTTTTTCCACGATTTAAAGCTATTATCTGTCCTGCATTGTACCTGCTAAGTTTGTTTTGTGATACCGCAGCAGATACTTCTCTAAAACAATTACTATATGAGCCATCAGGCTTGTTTTGTAAATCATTGCAAGAACACTCACTATATCCACTACCTATATATAGGTCTATTCCAAACATGTCTTGCATACAAGCCTTAATGTCAGTATCAAAAGCTTCAAGCAAATCCTTGGTGTTCTTAGTATTAGCAAATATAAAATATGCGTGACCACCACCGGCATATAATAGATTCGCTCTTGACAAATTTAGATTCTTCAAAAGCTCATCTATTATGTTCTCCATCAATATTTCAAGATAGAATGACCTTGACCTTAGGTTTTTCAATACATCTTCCTTACCATATTGACCGTATATAAATGACTGTATACCTGAAAAATCCATACTGTAAAGTAAAATAACTTTTTCTTTGTAAAAATCATCCGGATCATTATATAAGCTTTCCTGATTTTCAAGTTGCTTTGCTTCTGTAAGATATTCAAAAATAGAACTACCTATAGCTATGCTTTGCTTAATATGCTCGTATACTGATATGTCTATCTTTTCATCCTTTGCTCCATATACTGGAATATATGACATGGACTGCTCAAGTATCTCTAAAATTGAGTTGACAAAATCCATATCAACATTTGCATTTTCAAGCTTACCTGAAAGCTTTTCTTTTATTGTTTTATAAAACTCTGCTGACGGATTAGTTACACTATCCTTTGCAAACTTTATCTTTTCATCCTCATAGAGCACACTTGCATCATATCTCTTTGACTGACTATTACCATTTAGTATATTAAATATACTGTATAGATTTCCACCCTCTTCAAAAGCGAATTCATCGTTTTGAATCTTTCTTCTATCAAGTGCAGCCGATATTTTGTCTGCCAATTTCGTTATATATATATTTTCAGAATCTATATTATTTGATGCTACTATTTTGTTTACATAATATAAAATACTGTCATATATAAATTTTGTTTTTACATCATTATTCAAATGCTATTCCCCCCATTCCTATTCCTGTTTTTATTCCAACACCTGAGTATGTTCCAAAGGCAATAAGCATGTTTGCAAAATTTACAAGCTGTTTTGGACCTTTTATATTTACAGTAATCTCTCCTATAAAAGCCGGCACCTTTGTTCCATCCAAATGAAATGCTGTACTTCTAAGTTTATACCCACATATTTCTATATTATTTTCAAATGTCTCCAATATATCTTTACTAAAAACTTCCATATCTGTAGATGCCTTATCAAACTTCATCATAAGGCTCTGAAAAATAAGTCTAATACTTGGAAATAGTACATATCTACCATCCTGTTTAAAGGATGTAGGAGTCAAAAATTTAACTTTTAGTATTCTCTTTCCATCTCTTAGGTAATTTTCTTTCACTAAATCTTTATAACTGATGTTTTCCTCTTTGATTGAAGTTATCTTGTACTCCTTTTCTCTGTACTTGATATTCACCTTTTCTATCTGTTTGATTTTATCTGCTATATTCTCCTTCGCTTCAATATTCAATGTATTCAATGTCCATATAATTTTATTATCTACCCTAGTCACGTACTGGCTATATGGATGCAATGTACTCATATGTAATATATCTGCATAGCCTTTATATATATTTTTCATTATAAATCCTTGAAAGAGAGAACCGAGTAAATCATTTCTGCTTTTTTCAATCTCCCCTTCAAGTTCTATTCTAAGTGAACTTAACATGAAGTAGTTTCCTCTCTGTGCTCACTGATTCTTCTCTTCAGCTCTTGATTCATATCCTCATATGAGTTCCAGTCCTCTTTCTTGATTCCAAAGCTAGTATATGCAAACAGCTTCTTTATCATACCCATGATTTTCTCCGGAGTAAATTCGGTCTTTTCTTCTATATTTTTTTCATCAAGTGAAACGATATCATGTGCTGCTAAATTTCTAACATTTGCTTCTACACTTCTAATATTAGATGCCGTTTCAGCCAAATCAGTATTATCTATTATATTTTTTATTAAATATAATAATGCTTCAGAATATATCATTTTTAGCTCGAATTTTTTCTCACTATTACTGTAATTGTTTTTTAGTTGATATTCTTTATTTACTATATCTTGAATGCTATCATCCCTTCCCGGCAATTTATTTATAACTTTAGATGAATCCCACATTCTGACTTTATTATCGCCCATCTTACAATAATCATTAATATCAAGCTTACCTCTACCCTTAAGCACTACTTCAAATAATTCAACTACTATAGGGGTTATTCCTCTTATAAAATCAATATATTCTTTTCTCTTCAGCTTTGTACTCAACCAAAGTGCATACTCAAATATTTTTCTTGCATTTCCCGACTTTACCGGAGTCATATCAATACTGCCTTCTTTGTAGTCAGCATCTACTTTTTTCATATCGAGATTATATCTGTTTACTGCTCGAGCCAGTTCATCAATATAATGTCCTGTACTACGCTTATCCATACCTTCCGCTACTGACAATGCCGCTCTGTAGTCATATTCATCGATATGTTTTTTTATAATTTCTTCTTTTCTAAGTCTTGATAGTGATGGACACTTATTCTCAGTACACCTGTTCTCACCGTTTATTTCCAGTTCTAAATTAAACTCCCACATTGATTCCCAGTCAGGATTATTGCTATGTTCATTCTCATTCATACGCTTTGTAGGAGTAGCAACTTGAATAAATTTACAGTCATACTCATTCAAATCCTGTAATATTACCAAAGCATTTTTCATCGCCGGTGTTCCTGAAGAAATATTAATGAAAAACCTATCCTCATCACTTAATGAACTTATAATATTATTTATTTCTTTTTCAAACTTAAATAAAAACTGGTCATAAACTTGAACATTTTCACAGTCTTTATCATCAATAATAATATATTCTATCTTCTTGTTTTTATATTCTGCCAGCTTATTTATAAAAAATACATATCTATTGTCTTTTTCATGTTTTTCCCATATCTCCTTTGTCATGTATAGATAAACTTTATCAATATCATAGTATCTACATATATGTATCATAGAACCATCAAAAAAATTCTTCTCTGATACAGGATCATTTCCCCCAAGTGGTGAAAAGAGTATATTCATCTTCGCCCTCCTAATTGTTTACAAAAATATTCTTTATGTTAAATATAATGTATCTTTACTATTTATTCAACATTATATTAAATTATTTTAATTATTTTATTAATCTAGTACTTTCTACAATGAGTACATTATATATTTACTTATATTTTTCTATCTTATTGACGAACTCTAATATAAACTTTATATAATCCTATGCTTCCCACTAGTTTTCAAAGAAGAAATCATAGGCTCTTTTTGCTATTGTCCTTGTTTCAAAAAAATCTACAGCACCTCCTACTCCGGCTCCAACAAATGGTACAGCCTTTCCTAAGTTTATTACTCCTTTAGAGCCAAACTTCGTTATAAACCTAAAACCGATCAGCTGATTAATCTTTGTTAGTGCTTTTCCCGGAACACTCTTTATCACATTTGTAGCTACTTTTGTACTAGCCTTTACACCTACCTGCTTTACCAACTGTGTAATAGGCACATTAATAAGGCAAGCCAATACAAGAGTCTCTGTCTGGTCACTGCTTGGCTCATATCCTGCCATATATGCAGTACATGCAATCATTCTCATTTGCATATAGAGTACTGTACTTACATTCACAGGCAATGTAAAAGGAAGACTTACAATACCTCCTATACCTGTAATGATCCCACTTGAAGTACACTTTATCACTTGATTTTTTAGCATCGCCTTGCAAGCTTCTTCCTTACTTTTATGCTTAATCATATAATCTTGTGCCATACTAACCACGCTAGTATTGCCAATTCCCACACCTTTTACAGCCTGTTTATACACTGTATCCAGCCACTTTGCTCCCTGTTCCTGTTTTACAATCTGATTTTCCATTGAAATCTCCTTTGCATTGCACTCTCTTATCACTTTTACTATATAATATACATTATAATGTACAATAAAAATACCCCCTAGCTTCCAAAGGAGGTTACACCTCCTTTTTCTCCATCCGGGCCTCCAGCAATACTTTTGCCAGTTGCATTGCCCCAAGCCCTAAGATGGCTATCGCTGCTGGCCATCCCTCTAACTTTATGTTGCTTGCTACATCTTTGTAGATGTCTTCGCTATTTCTTTCAATGATATCGTATTCCATAGTACCCTCCTTGACATAGGTCTTATCAGTTTATATTTATCAACTATATAGTGGCTTATGCCACTATAACTACTTCTTTGCCTGCTTGGCATTCGTTACCAGCTTTGCAAGCTCTAGTAGTACCAACCCTGCATAGGCAGCAGCCTTTGGTAGCCCTTCGAGCCTGTCATTTCTGACAAGGTCTTCCAAGAGGTTTTTGCCTGTTTTTACCAATTCATTCTTTTCCATAGTTTTCTCCTTTTCATTGTTTGGTTTATAACAACTTATTAAGTCTTGATACTGCATAGGTCTCTAGGCTATTAAAGCCTTGATAACCCACTTGATCGCTATTTTTATTATGACTCTCTTTGCAACACTAAAAACTATTTTATCCATGTAGAAAACCTCCATAAAAAATACTTTCACAGGCATTTACATACTATGTTTGCTCTCTTTCGCCCTTAGGCACAGACTGCTCTAGGCAGTCAGTACCTTTATTGCTACTTCCAGTAGCATATTTATAAGGGCCTTCTTCGCTGCTGCAGCTAAAATCTTTTTCATACGATACCTCCTATATACGAATCATTGGTTACTAAGTACTTAGTAAAGTAAACAAAATCTTGTTTGCCTTGCTATGTACATAGTTTAACTCATTATTATGTATTTTGAAATTATTGACTTCAATGTGACTTACGACCACCTTTATTGGTTTAAAATAAGGATTTTATCTATTTTTATCTTACTTTTATGACCACTATTAGAGATTTATTTAAGCTATATCCATATATTTTTTCTATAGAACTTTTCATAAAATAAATGTTATAATGAATTTAACAATAATTTTAAAACCCTATTGTTTGGGTAGATGGAGTGTTTATAATGAGCGATTCAGAGAAAGTTAATGTTTACCCTTCACCACATTTACGACAAATGTTAAACAATGATATTGAGCTTTTTGAGATATTTAAAAAGGATAGAGGCGAAAGTATTATGGAAATAAATACAAGTGGCTTTATGAATAAATTTCTTCTGGGATATTTCGAAAAGTATAAGCAAGAAATAGGTGAGTATACTGCTGATCTTGATGAACACCTAAAAAAAGCCGAATTAAAAGAATATGAAATTAATGAAATTAAAAATTTTCTTTTAAATAAGATTATATTTTTAGAAAAAAATGATAGTCCAATGAATAAATGTAGTTCTTCAAAAACTACAATACCCTTTAAAACTAATGATAATACCACTTCTATAATCCAAGAACTTAACTCCGGTGGTTTAAAGGGATGTAGTTTGTCAGAATATCTGTGTAGAATGCTAAAATTATACTTTAAAAAGCCATTGTACAAGCGTGAACAGATTATCTTTAGTAAGGAATATGAGGCAATATTTAATAATTGTAAAAAACAATGCATTAAATTTAATTATTTATATGATAATAAAGAATATACCGTAGTTCCATATACTATTTTTACCGGAAAAGAACAGATGTTTAACTATGTTTTTTGTTATGGCTTTGACTCCAATAAGCAGGTGAGAACTTATTCATTTAGACTTAATAGGATATCAAACATAAAACCATCCTACCAGACTATAACTTGTCCGGATGATATAGAGGAGAAGTTTAGGCTAACCAAACAACTAGGTGCCTCCTATGCTATCAATGATACATTGGAAGAAAGCTGTATTTTATTAAACCCACAGGGTATTTCTTCTTTTAAGCATATTTATTTTGGTAGGCCAACAGTAGATAGCAAGAAAGCTACACCTGATGGTAACTTTAAATATTATTTTAAATGCTCTACCGAACAACTATATAGGTATTTTCGTAGATTCAATCCGGGAGAGGCTGTGGTAGAATACCCTGCTTCATTAAGAGATAGGATAATTGAATTCCATAAAGAATCTTTAAATGGATATAAAAACTTGAAAGTATCTGAATAATACAAATACATAGACTATTTAAAATCATTTCAATAATGGGTGGCTTCGCCACTCATTATTTTATTCTACTAGACAATATCTTTCACTTAAATATCTCCTAACTATATCCGTAATTCTTTCAGTATTGATTCCTAAAATATCTTAATCGGCTTCCATTATCAACAGTACAATGTCTATATCACCTTCCGTCCCCCTTATCGGGATTAGCTTCTGTAACCTACCTCCTCCACCCCCTTATAAATCAAGGCTTTGGCGTGCCTAAAATTTAACAAGCGATTTCAGTCAAAAAGCTTGTATCTTATGTTACTTAGAGTGCTGCAAACCCTTATTTTACAATGACTGTCTCAAAATCACAGATTTCAGAGTATATACAGTAAACTGTATATATATAATACATAAAGTCTACAGGATTTTGTCTTAGAATTTTCTTAAGACCTCGTTATTTTACCATACAATAATACTATGGCCAAAATCTATTTTCACAAAAACCGGCTATACCACACCGTCACTTTACATAGAAACCAAAAGAGACCACCTCTTTGGCAGTCTCTCTTGTCTATACAATACCTATAACAGTCAATATAATTACTTTATTCTTCAGTATCTGTTTTAGTTTCAACATCATTTTCATTAGACTCTTCCTTTGAAGATTCTTCAGAAGATGCTTCGCTCTTAGTCTCCATCTCAGAAGCCTTTTCCTCAGACTCAAGTGCCTCCTTTGCATCAGCTATCAACTCTTCCTTAATATCAACAAGGGCAGGATCGTCCTCGCTTAAGATGATTTCATCTGTGTCTACCATAAATTCATCTGTGTTTAGAGTTACACTTCTGTATCTCTTCATACCTGTACCAGCCGGTATCAACTTACCGATAAGTACATTCTCCTTAAGTCCGATAAGGTGATCCACCTTACCATTGATAGCCGCTTCTGTAAGTACCTTTGTAGTCTCCTGAAATGATGCTGCTGAAAGGAATGAATCTGTTGCAAGAGAGGCCTTGGTGATACCAAGCATTACCTGCTTCCCCTCTGCCGGAGTCTTGCCTTCTGCAATGAGCTTTTCATTCATATCATTATAATCCAGAACATCCATTGAATTTCCCGGAAGTACATCTGCGTCATTATTCTCTTCTATTCTTACCTTCTTCAGCATCTGACGCACGATAACCTCGATATGCTTATCGTTGATCTCAACACCCTGAAGTCTATATACTCTTTGTACCTCACGAAGCATGTAGTCCTGAACTGCACGAACTCCTTTTATCTTAAGGATATCATGTGGGTTTACGCTACCTTCTGTAAGCTCATCACCGGCCTCCAATACATCTCCATTTCCTACCTTTATTCTTGAACCATATGGAATCAGATATGCCTTTGACTCACCTGTTTCATTGTTTGTTACAATGATCTCACGCTTTTTCTTGGTATCCCTAAGCTCTACAACACCACCAAACTCTGTGATGATTGCAAGTCCCTTTGGCTTTCTTGCCTCGAAAAGCTCTTCGACTCTAGGAAGACCCTGTGTGATATCTCCACCGGCAACACCTCCGGTATGGAAAGTACGCATAGTAAGCTGTGTACCCGGCTCTCCGATAGACTGAGCGGCAATGATACCTACTGCCTCACCTACCTGCACAGCCTGACCTGTAGCCATGTTTGCACCATAGCATTTAGCACAGATACCTGTATGTGATTTACAAGAAAGTATTGTTCTTATCTTTACGCTGTCTCTTCCAAGTTTATCAAGCACCTTCATCACTGCAGCTGCTCTCTTTGGAGTACACATATGATTTGCCTTTACTACGACTTCTCCTGTATCAGGATCTGTTATAGTCTCTGCAATATATCTTCCTGTGATTCTCTCCTCCAAGCTCTCAATAACTTCCTTACCGTCTGAGAAAGCTTTGATCTCCATAAATGGAATTTCCTTGCCTTCGCAGCAGTCTGTTTCACGAACGATAAGGTCCTGTGAAACATCTACAAGTCTTCTTGTAAGGTATCCTGAATCGGCTGTACGAAGAGCTGTATCTGAAAGTCCTTTTCTCGCACCATGAGCTGAGATAAAGTACTCCAAAACGTCAAGTCCCTCTCTAAAGTTTGACTTAATAGGAAGCTCTATAGTATGTCCTGTTGTATCTGCCATAAGACCACGCATACCTGCAAGCTGCTTTATCTGCTTATCAGAACCTCTCGCTCCTGAGTCAGCCATCATAAAGATATTGTTGTATGCATCAAGTCCGTCAAGCAGGTCTCTGGTGAGCTGCTTATCTGTCATATCCCAGGTCTTTATAACTTCCTTATATCTCTCTTCCTCTGTAATAAATCCACGTGCAAAGTTCTTTGCTATTCTATCTACAGTAGCCTGTGCATTCTTTATAAGTTCTCCCTTACTCTCAGGTACTGTCATATCTGAAATAGAAACAGTCATAGATGCAATAGTTGAGAACTTATAGCCAATTGCCTTTATATCATCCAGCACTTCCGCTGTTCTTGAAAGTCCATGTACATTGATAACTTTCTCTAAGATCTGCTTACACTGCTTTTTCTTTACAAGGAAATCAATCTCAGGCTTTAACTCATTTCCCGGAATACTTCTATCTACAAATCCAAGGTCCTGAGGTATTATCTCATTGAACAGAAGTCTACCTACTGTAGATTCTACAGTCTCTGATAAAACCTCTCCATTTTCAAGCTTTTTACTTATTCTGACCTTTATCTTTGAATGCAAGGTAACGATCTTATTGTCATATGCAAGTATCGCTTCATTTACACTCTTAAAGAACTTCCCTTCTCCCTTTGCTCCAGGTCTTTCCTGTGTCAGATAATAAATTCCAAGTACCATATCCTGTGAAGGAACGGCAACAGGGCCACCATCTGAAGGCTTTAGGAGGTTGTTTGGTGAGAGCAGTAGGAATCTACACTCTGCCTGTGCCTCAACTGAAAGTGGCAAATGGACAGCCATCTGGTCACCGTCAAAGTCCGCATTAAACGCTGTACATACAAGCGGATGAAGCTTGATAGCTTTACCTTCTACAAGTACAGGCTCAAATGCCTGAATACCAAGTCTATGAAGTGTAGGTGCTCTATTAAGCATTACAGGATGCTCTTTGATAACTCCCTCAAGTATATCCCACACGTCATTTTGCATTCTCTCTACCATTTTCTTGGCAGATTTTATATTATGAGCTGTTCCCTTTTCTACAAGCTCTTTCATTACAAAAGGCTTAAATAGCTCTATAGCCATCTCTTTTGGCAGACCGCACTGATAAATCTTAAGCTCAGGTCCTACTACGATAACAGATCTTCCTGAATAGTCAACACGCTTTCCAAGAAGGTTCTGACGGAATCTTCCCTGCTTACCCTTTAGCATATCTGAAAGTGATTTAAGTGCTCTATTTCCCGGACCTGTAACAGGTCTTCCTCTTCTACCATTGTCTATAAGAGCATCTACCGCTTCCTGTAACATTCTCTTCTCGTTTCTGATAATGATATCAGGAGCACCAAGCTCTAAAAGTCTTGCCAAGCGGTTATTTCTATTTATAATTCTTCTGTAAAGATCATTCAAGTCACTGGTAGCGAATCTACCACCGTCAAGCTGTACCATAGGTCTAATATCAGGCGGTATGACAGGTACATTTGTAAGTATCATCCACTCAGGCTTATTTCCTGAGCTTCTAAAAGCCTCTACCACATCAAGTCTCTTAATGATCTTTGCTCTCTTTTGTCCTGTAGCCTCTACCAATGCTTCTTTTAATTCTACCGACTCTTTTTCAAGGTCAATATTGCTTAATATTTCTAAAATGCTCTCTGCACCCATACCTGCTCTAAATGAACCATAGCCATAGGTGTCGATTGCATCTCTATACTCTCTTTCTGAAAGCACCTGCTTATAGTTGAGGGCTGTATCGCCTCCATCCAATACTATATATGATGCAAAGTATAATACTTTCTCCAAGATACGAGGTGCTATATCCATGATAAGCCCCATTCTTGAAGGAATTCCCTTAAAGTACCAGATATGAGATACCGGAGCTGCCAATTTTATATGACCCATACGCTCTCTACGCACACTGGACTTTGTTACCTCTACGCCACATCTGTCACAAACAGTTCCTTTGTAGCGAATTTTCTTATATTTTCCACAGTGACATTCCCAGTCCTTACTTGGTCCGAATATTCTTTCACAAAACAGACCATCTCTCTCCGGTTTTAATGTCCTATAGTTTATAGTCTCAGGTTTTGTAACTTCACCATGAGACCACTGTAGTATTTTTTCAGGAGAAGCCAAACCAATCTTAATTGCATCAAAAGAAATTGGCTGATAAGCATCATTGTTTTCAGGCATAAAATTTGCTCCCTTCTATATAAAACGATAAATCGACTTCATTGATTTTATGCAGATGCCGGGAAGGCATCTGCTATAAAAGTATTCACTTTTCCTCAAAATTATCTGTATCATCAAATGAATCTTCGTCATAGGAGGAATCATCCCCCGAATCTATGTCACCACTATAGTCAACATCAGCATCTTCTGTAGCTAAATTGGTATTATCCGAAACAGCTACAAATTCACCGTCTTTTACTTCCTGTTCACTATATCCTGCATCTTTGAATTCTTCTTTTCCATGGTGTCTGCTCTCACCCTCTATTATAGAGTGTATACTGAGGTCAGCATATTCTGTATTTTCTTTGAGTTCTACTTCTTTTCCGTCCTCACCCAATACGCTTATATCAAGTCCAAGAGATTGAAGCTCTTTTAAAAGCACCTTAAATGACTCCGGAATGCCTGCATCAGGAATATTTTCACCCTTGATAACAGCCTCATATGTCTTCACACGACCTGTAACATCATCAGATTTCACTGTCAAGATTTCTTGCAAAGTATATGATGCACCATAAGCCTCCAGTGCCCAAACTTCCATCTCTCCAAATCTCTGACCACCAAACTGTGCTTTACCTCCAAGAGGCTGCTGAGTAACCAAAGAGTAAGGACCTGTTGATCTGGCATGAATCTTATCATCTACCATGTGGTGGAGCTTCAAATAATGCATGTGACCTATAGTAACAGGACTGTCGAAGTACTCTCCTGTTCTACCGTCACGAAGTCTTACCTTACCATCTCTTGATAGAGGGACACCTTCCCAAAGCTTTCTGTTCTCCAAATGTGAACCTAGGTATTCTATAACACCCGGATCAAGCACTTCTTTATATTTATCTTCAAAATCATTCCAATCTTCATTGACATAATCATTTGCCACTTCAAGCATATCCATAATGTCAATCTCGTTTGCACCGTCAAATACCGGAGTAGCTACATTAAATCCAAGTGCCTTTGCAGCAAGTGAGAGGTGAATCTCAAGCACCTGTCCAATGTTCATACGTGAAGGCACACCAAGTGGGTTAAGTACTATATCAAGCGGTCTACCATTTGGAAGAAATGGCATATCCTCAACAGGTAATACTCTTGAAACCACACCCTTGTTACCATGACGTCCAGCCATCTTATCACCAACAGAGATCTTTCTCTTTTGTGCTATATAAATTCTTACATTCTGTGTAACACCCGGAGATAATTCATCACCTGCTTCTCTTGTAAACACCTTTGCATCTACTACTACACCATAAGCACCATGTGGCACTTTAAGTGAAGTATCTCTTACTTCCCTTGCCTTCTCACCAAAAATTGCACGAAGAAGTCTTTCTTCTGCTGTAAGCTCAGTTTCTCCCTTTGGAGTAACTTTTCCTACAAGTATATCACCGGCTCTTACCTCTGCACCTATTCTAATAATACCTCTCTCATCCAAATCTTTGAGTGCATCATCACCTACTCCAGGTACATCTCTGGTGATTTCTTCCGGTCCAAGTTTAGTCTCTCTTGCTGCACACTCATACTCCTCTATATGAATAGAGGTATATACATCATATTCTACAAGTCTCTCGCTAAGAAGAACCGCATCCTCATAGTTATAGCCTTCCCAGGTCATAAATCCTATAAGTGGATTCTTTCCTAGAGCTATCTCGCCATTATATGTTGAGGCACCATCTGCGATAACCTCACCGGCATTGACATGGTTACCCTTAAATACTATAGGCTTTTGGTTATAAGAGTTTGACTGGTTACTTCTGGCAAACTTGATAAGCTTATATGTATCAAGTACAGCATCATCGTCTCTCTTTATAACGATTCTATCAGATGAACATTCCATTACTGTTCCTGAATTTTTCGCTACTACACATACACCTGAGTCTACTGCCGCCTTAGTCTCCATACCTGTACCTACTACAGGTGCATCTGTAATCATAAGCGGTACAGCCTGCCTCTGCATGTTTGAACCCATAAGAGCTCTGTTCGCATCATCATTCTCAAGGAAAGGAATCATACTCGTAGCTACTGAGAATACCATTCTCGGTGAAACATCCATCAAGTCTATATTCTTCTTCTGGAACTCTGAAGTCTCATCACGGTAACGCCCCGATACATTATTTCTGATAAAATGTCCGTTCTCATCTAGAGGCTCATTAGCCTGTGCTACTGTAAAATTATCCTCTTCATCCGCTGTAAGATATACTACATCATCAGTTACTACCGGATTTGTAGGATCAACAGACTTATCTACTACACGATAAGGTGCCTCTACAAAACCATATTCATTTACTCTTGCAAAACTTGCAAGTGAGTTTATAAGTCCTATATTCGGTCCTTCCGGAGTCTCTATAGGACACATTCTTCCATAGTGTGTATAGTGAACATCTCGAACCTCAAATCCGGCTCTTTCTCTTGAAAGACCTCCCGGTCCCAAGGCTGAGAGTCTTCTCTTATGTGTAAGCTCTGACAATGGGTTGTTTTGATCCATAAACTGGCTCAACTGTGAGCTTCCAAAGAATTCTTTAACTGCTGCTGTAACCGGTTTTATATTTATAAGGGATTGAGGAGTAATAGAATCAATGTCCTGAGTAGTCATTCTCTCTCTTACAACTCTCTCCATTCTTGTAAGACCGATACGATACTGATTTTGTAACAGCTCTCCTACCGCTCTTATTCTTCTGTTTCCTAAGTGATCAATATCATCCTTGCTTCCAATATGCTCCTCTATATGCATATTGTAGTTTACTGTAGCAAAGATATCTTCCTTAGTAATATGCTTTGGAATCAGCTCATTGATATTCTTTTCAATAGCCTTTATAAGCTCTTCGCCTTCATTTTCTTCCATAAGTTGTTGAAGCTTAGGATAATAAACCTGCTCTGTAACACCTATAGCTTTAGGATCTGTAAGCTCAGGTATATAGCTTTCGATGTCTACCATCAAGTTTGAAAGGACTTTTACATCTCTCTCCACACCTTTTATCCATACTGCAGGAATAGCAGCATTTTGTATTTTTGTTGCAAGTTCGGCATCTACTACTGTCTCTGCCTGTGCCAATATCTCTCCGGTATTCTCATCTACTACATCTCTTGCAAGTGTATGGCCCTTTATTCTGTTCTTGAAATGGAGTTTCTTATTGAATTTGTATCTTCCTACCTTTGCCAGATCATATCTTCTGGCATCAAAGAACATTGCATTGAGAAGATTCTCTGCACTGTCTACTGAAAGCGGTTCACCCGGTCTTATCTTCTTATATAATTCCAAAAGTCCATCCTGATAATTTTCAGATGGATCCTTAGCAAAGCTCGCCAATATCTTCGGTTCTTCTCCGAACATCTCTAAGATTTGTGTATTTGTACCAAGACCAAATGCACGCAAAAGTACTGTTATAGGAACTTTTCTTGTTCTATCCACTCTTGCATAAAAGATATCATTGGAATCTGTTTCGTATTCAAGCCATGCACCTCTATTTGGTATGACCTGACACATGAAAAGTTCTTTTCCTATCTTGTCATGATCGATTGTATAGTAAATACCTGGTGAACGAACCAACTGACTGACTATAACTCTCTCTGCACCATTTATTACAAATGATCCTGTATCAGTCATCAGTGGCAAATCTCCTAAAAAGATTTCATGCTCATTTATTTCATCCTTATCTTTATTAATAAGTCTGATTTTCACCTTTAATGGAGCAGCGTATGTTGTATCTCTGTCTTTACACTCTTCTATGGAATATTTAACTTCATCTCTCGCCAATTTAAAATTGACAAAATCGAGGCTAAAATGTCCTGCAAAATCTTCTATAGGAAATATATCTCTAAAAACTTCTTTTAGACCCGCATCTAGGAACCACTGATAAGAATCTTTTTGAATCTCTATCAAATTCGGCATTTCTAGAACTTCCTTCTGAGTCTGGAAGCTCATTCTCATGCTCTTCCCAGAAGTTATCGGATGCATCTTGCTTCTATCCATTGACGTTTCACCCCTGTATATTTTTATGGTATGAATTTAGATTCTTCTATGGTATACTTAGAACAATCTACTCATTTAGTTTAGCCTTTTGGCAAGTTACATTAGACATTTTCACATCTAAGCATCTATCAAAAGGGCGTAAAATGCCCTATAATAGTGCATCTTTCATCTTACAAAAATAAAGTCAAGATGTCAATACCAAACATATGTTTATTTCTTTTCGAAAAAAGTCTCCCCCTCTCTCTAAAAATACCCCCTTTTAAAGTGACAAGCGGCTTTCACTCATCTACTCTAAAAGGAGGCAAAATCAATCAAATGTAATATTTAATTTTATCGTATTACCGCATTTGAAGATGTAGCAGTTTCCACTGCACTTAAATCTCTTCTTGTTCTTCTGTTTCCTGAAGCGGATGCATTTTCAGCTATCTCTACATTAAATCTGATAGTTTCAAAGTTCTCAGAACTTATTGTCACTTCATTACTTGCCTGATTAAATCCGTCAAGTGAAAGGTCTATAAACTGAGTATATCCGTAAGTCATATTTGATGAAAGCTTATATGTAGTAGCATTTCTAAGATTATATCCTTTATTGTAAGTAACACCATTTACGGTGACTGTTGCCTTACCCGAACTTATAAGTTCTGTAAATCTCTTAAGCCCTACTCTATCCGTATCATCAAATGTTAGTCTTACAAAATTATCATAGCCCTTCTTAATCTCTGAACCTGTAATAGCCGGTGTAGCTATCTGTGAAGATGTAGTATAGACTAAATCATCCATACCCTCTCCCTTAAATACAAGTTTATCTGCAAATCCCTTTATCTTTCTTGATTTTATGTAGATTACATTATCGTTGTCTACTGCAAATAAATCTCTGCTAAGTATTGATATTCTACCTTCTTCAACCTTTACACCGTTTACTTCTACAGCATTAAGCTTCTCAATAAACTCAGCAATCTTTGCAGTATCACCCTTTAGTGTAACGGCATATACATCGGCATTATTATACTTTTTAAATTCAACCTTATCTACTTCCACAGCATTAACTGTAGGAACTACCGGTGCCGGTGCAACACTTTCCGCAATACTTCCGTCAGCATTCATTGTAAATGTAAGGTCCTTATATCCATCCGCCTTTACAACAAAATCAAACTTATTATCTGTAAAACTGCTTGCCTTTACAGATAACTGACTTATTTTACCGCCATAAGCTGAATCATTATGCGCCTTAAATTCTTTTGTATTTCCATACCCGAAACCGATAATACCCGCTTTAGAATAATCCTCACCATTTACACTGACACTTGTAACAGCTTTAAGATATTTCTCAAGGTCGGATTCATTCATGCCATCGAATTTCACTGTAAGCATATTGTAGAATATCGAATTCGACTTTTTGCCTGTCTTTGCCTTAGGTGCATCCTTGCCCTCTTCCACTACAGGTGGAGTCACAGGGGTTACGGGTGTCACAGGGGTTACCGGCGTTACAGGTGTGGTATTTGCTTTCTCTGCAATGTTTACTTTAATAGACTTTACAGCATAATTTCTGTCGCTTGACTGAAGGTATATAGTATACTCACCTGCATTTTTGAACAATCCTCCGCGAAGTGTAACTTTTCCGTCCGCAACAGTATAAACTGAATTTGAAGTATAACCGCCTGCAGATGCGGATATTACGTCTCTAAGTGTACCGTCAGGATTTTGAACCTTTACGCTACCAAGCTTACTAAGGAAATCGCCCTTCTTGGCATCATCGTCCTTAACAGCCTTTATAACTATTTCTGAATCCGTTTCATGCTTTTCACTCACATCACTAAGTTCCACTTCTTCAAAAGTATCTGTGATGGTAAGGTCAAGTTCTATCTTCTCAAAACCTATAGAATTAAGAGCAAGTTTATGTGTTCCTACAATAGGTGCAAGATATCTGTTGAATGCACTCTTATAAAGTGTAATACTCTTATAGTCTGCACTTACTTCATACTGCTTCAAATAATTATCACTTCTAAGAGCTGATGAACCGTCAAGCACAACCGAGTCAAGATTCTTTAAGAAATCCGCATTGTCTGTAGTTATTGTAAAGCTGTCCGCATTTGCCTGTATGAGACCTTCAAATGTAGGTGCCGCTTCTCCTACAAGATTACCGTAACGATAAATAGTACCAAGCTTACCGTTTTCAAGTACGTTCTTTACATTTCCGACAATATTTCTTGTAGTTGCATCCTCAGACTTGATATAGTCCTCAAATGTAAGAACCTTTCCTTCAAGTTTTGCATCCTTATATGCATCTACAAAGTTGTTAAGAAGATATAATTTACTCTTATCTTCTCCAACAATCGCCTCAGGTGACTGCTCAAGCCACCACTTCATTACTGCATCTGAATCCTTGCTTCTAAGACCGATCTCATTTAAAACCATTGCATTTACAAGCAAATCGTAGTCATACATAAGGTATGCATTTATCATTAAGCTTCCGCTTGCACCGGATGTAGCATCAGCCTTACCGCCTGTCTTACCTGTAGCACCTGATACAGAATCGGCCTTCTTTCCTGAGCTTGAAGAAGATGAAGAACTTCCTCCACCCACAAGAACCTTTGTAATTGTTGAAGACTCTCTGTTTCCTGCATGAGTTTTACTTACTGTAGGCGCTGATATCGCATCCACAGTCTTAGAATCATCACTAACAGGTGTTGTTACTACAGATGAACCGTCACTCTTTAATACTTCAAACTTCTTTGTAAGAGTCTTATACCCCTTTGTATAGATCGTAGCTGTATAAACTCCGGCTACATCTGTATACACCTTACCTGAAGTACTGTCTGTTCCTGTAATCTGTACAATATCCGATATATTATGCCATCCTGAAATTTTCGGCAATTCAATAACACTACCGTCAGGTTTTGTAAGTGTTACTCTGTACATTACCACACCTACATCATTTCCGAAGCTCTGATTGTTTTTCGGATCAACTATCTTAAATCTGATATTTTCTCCAATCTTCGGATTTGGTGTTGTGCTGTCACGCAGCACCTTAAAGTTTGTACTGCTTACCAATGATATAGGAAGGCTTATTCTTTCATTACCCTTTGTAGAGCCTATACTTACATAGTAATCTCCTCTGCTTCTTGCATTGTTTTGAGGAAGAGGAATATTTATAACTCCCACCTTACCATACTTTGTCTCTACAGACTTATTGTATATAAGATTTGAATTTATAATATTGTGTTCTTCGCTAAGAAGCTTAATATTGTTAAGTCCTTCAAACCACTTCTCCTGCTCCTCATTTTCAAGCTGAAGCTTTATCTTTATGCTACCTGTTCCCACATTATCTATCTCTGTTACAGGGATATAGTACTGTGAAGGAACTGCAGCTGCTGCTAAATCTACCTTCTTTGACTGTAATGTGAATGTAGTCTTTGAAGCATTCTTTCTTACTTTTCCAGCATTGTCATAGGTCTCAAGTAAATAGTCAAACTTTGTAATAGGACCGTTTGATAACACATACTTAGGTGCCTTTACATCGGTCTTTGTTATATTCTTTCTCTCCCCGCCTGCAAGTGTGATGTCCTGAGTATCATTATCAGACTTTTTTACAATCTGTAATGCTGAAGGATTTGATACACTTGAAAGCCATTTAACAACATGTCCCTCATCATCTACATTTGTCATATTTGAGGTAACATCTACCCCATCTACCAATACTCTATAATCGTCAATAGTTCCATATTTGAATGCAACTACCACATACTGACCAAAATCTGTATTAACATTTTTTGTGTAGCTTACATATGCAAATTTATCATTATCTGCTTCGGTAGTTCCATTATTTTCTGAGTTATTTGCAGCTGTTCCATTTTCTGCACTTCCTGTACTTGCGTTATTTGCACCCTCTCCGGTTGTGCTTCCTGTACTTGCGTTATTTGCACCCTCTCCGGTTGTGCTTCCTGTACTTGTGTTATTTGCACCCTCTCCGGTTGTGCTTCCTGTACTTGCGTTATTTACACCCTCTCCGGTTGTGCTTCCTGTACTTGCGTTATTTACACCCTCTCCGGTTGTGCTTCCTGTACTTGCGTTATTTGCACCCTCTCCGGTTGTGCTTCCTGTACTTGCGTTATTTGTACCCTCTCCGGTTGTGCTTCCTGTACTTGCGTTATTTGCACCCTCTCCGGTTGTGCTTCCTGTACTTGCGTTATTTACACCCTCTCCGGTTGTGCTTCCTGTACTTGCGTTATTTACACCCTCTCCGGCTGTGCTTCCTGTACTTGCGTTATTTACACCCTCTCCGGTTGTGCTTCCTGTACTTGCGTTATTTACACCCTCTCCGGTTGTGCTTCCTGTACTTGTGTTATTTACACCCTCTCCGGTTGTGCTTCCTGTACTTGCGTTATTTACACCCTCTCCGGCTGTGCTTCCTGTACTTGCGTTATTTACACCCTCTCCGGTTGTGCTTCCTGTACTTGCGTTATTTACACCCTCTCCGGCTGCGCTTCCTGTACTTGCGTTATTTACACCCTCTCCGGCTGTTGTATTACTTGCATTTTCTCCATTACTTGTGTTATTTGTACTCTGGTTTGAATTTGTTGTGGAATCGCCTTGTACATCTGCTGCATTGCTGCCATTACCACTTCTTGATCCTCTACCTCCTCTAGATGAACCACCGCCAGAACTGCCTCCTGAGCCACCTCTAGAGCTGCCGGAACCTTTCTTTGCTGCAGATTGACCTGCATCTGTCTTATTGCTTACTACTCCTGATAATGAAGTAAGACCCTTGCCCTGTGAAAATATGACCTTTCCGTCTTTTTCCCACTTACCATCTGAATTAACTCTGTAACCGTCAGGTGTTGTAGTATTTACAAGAAGTTTACCCTGATCAGTCCCACTTTGAGAGTTGAAGTAGTAGCAATATCCATCTATCCAGTTCCAACCTGTGAGCATTATACCCTCAGCAGCACCCTTGGCTGTATTTAGGAAATACCAGTTTCCTGCAGCATCCTGTTGCCATCCGGTTTTCATAATACCGGTGTTAGTATCAAGATAATACCAGCCACTTGGAGTCTGAATCCATCCCAAAACCTTGCTGCCATTATCATTTATATAATTCCATCCACTCTGCGTGTTCTGCCATGAGCCCGCAAAAGCAGGTGTTATCTGTGCTGTAGCCATCAAAATACTTAATGCTCCAACACCAACGTTAAAAAATAGCTTTCTTTTCATAAATCTCCTATTACTACATACATTTTAGTTAGTGGCCGCTAACACTAAAACCAAATAAAGAGGAATGTTGCACTACAATAAAGCATTAGTTTCAAAATATATTTCTATATATTAAACAAATACTCTTGCAAAAACACTTCCCTTTGCATTTAGGTTTTATTATATTACATCAGTTAGTAATTACTAACGCGTTTTTAGTATACTAAAATTTTTTTTATTTTCAATGTTTTTTTATGTTTTTTTTATGTTTTTGAAGTACACAAGTATGAACATTGCGTAAAATCATATTGTATAAAACTGTAAATAGTGTCTAATTTATTTTAGAAAGCTTTCATTATATAAAAATTATTATTCTCCTGAGAATTCTGTATCTATATTTACATGTATATTATATTGTGGAAATTCTTCTTTCAAAATTCTATTCACATTCTCCATAACAGTCTCAGATTTGATATCAAAATCTCTCGTAATATCACAATATATTGTCTTATCTTTATCATCAATAACTATGCCATGATAGTTTATTATATGTCTCTCTCTTTCCTTATAATTTTTCAATAATGATTTTATCTTTACATATCTATCATCATCCACATCCACAGAATAAAATCCGAAAACAAGAAATACATTATACTTATTGTAAATCTTTGTCTGAGCCTCATGTAAAATTGGGTACATCTCACCAATGCTTCTATCGTCCTCTATTTCAACATTTATAGAACCTGTATAAAAGTCAGGTCCGTAATCATTTAATATAAGGTCAAAGCAATTTATAACACCTTCCGTATTTCTTGCTATCTCCTTTATACCTCTTACTATCTCACCGTCTACTCTCTCGCCTAATATTTTCTTTATAGTATCTGATAATACTTCATAGGCAGTCTTTAAAATAAATATGGAAATAATAACACCTGCAATACCGTCTATAGAAATCTTTACAAACGTATATATCAATGCAGAAATCAGAGTAACTACAGATATTATGGCATCATTTTTTGCATCTGCACCTGAGGCAATTAATGCACCTGAATTATATTTTTTACCACTATTTTCTGCAAATGTACCCAAAATAATTTTAGCAACAATTGTGGCAATAATTATTATTGCTGTTACAATGCTTGTACTCATCTCTTCTTTATTGAAAATAGCTTTGGCAGAACTTATCAATGACTGAAATCCGGTAATAAATACTATTCCTCCTATCAAAAGACTTGTCAGGTACTCTGTCCTTCCATGTCCGAAAGGATGCTGTTTATCAGGTGCTTTACCTGCAAGCTTTGTTCCTATTATGGTAATAAGTGATGAGGAGGAGTCTGTAATATTGTTTAAAGCATCACTTACAAGAGCAATTGATCCTGACAATATTCCAAGTACTGCTTTCAATCCTCCCAGTAAGAGATTTGTCACTATGCCTATTATTGACACCGCTACTATTCTTTTTCTTCTTTCATTTGCATCCATTCTAAAATTAGATGAATTTATATCTTCGTTCATTTTACTTTGATGTTTATACATCTTCTCCTTTCTGTATTTAGTAGCACATTATATATTAAAAAGAGATTGTGTGCAATTATAGAATTGCATACAATCTCTTTTCATATTGAATTTGTAACATCTTGCCATTAAAGCAAGATGGGGTTTGTATTAAATTTTATTTTATCTACACATAGTCTACGACATCAATGTATTGCATTAAAAGCTCTTTTTCTTCCTCAATATGCTTTGATAATCTCTGTGCAGCAACTATTGAGAGCCATCTTTGCACATACTGCTTTGCAGTGTCAGACTTTTCACAGTAAATATCTATATACATATCAGCAAGCTCTTTGTCTGTAAGCGCAAAGAGAAGATAGGTATTAGCTGCATCACCGGCAGCATTGCCCTGAGTAGTATGAGACCAGTCAATTATTGATATCTCACCATCATCTCCTATCAGTACATTGCTTGGATTGAAATCTCCATGGCATATCTTTGTATGTTTTTTCATTCCGTCCAGCCTTGTTAAAAGTTCATACCTGATAGTCGCATTCAGCTCTTTTAATTCATTTATTTGTCTGCTAAATTTTAAATTCATTCTGTTAAGTAATGGTGATGATTTCGAATGTATATCAAGCTGTATATCAACAAACATCTCCATATATTTTCTTGTATTTTCCTTATCGGACTCCATAATCTCTTTTAAAGTCTTTCCTTTTTTCTTTAACATTATGATAGCCCAGCCGCCATCCATCTCCTCTACAGCAAGTACCTTTGGAACATTTAGTCCTGTTTCCTCTATTCTTGCCTGATTAAGTGCCTCATTAAATACATCAGATTTAGGATGTTCGTTACTGAATGCCTTTATTATACAGTCATCTGTTTCATATACCTTTTTATGTTTTCTCTCTAAAATAAGTTTTTTATTTGTCAAATCCATACTTTATTAGATGTATAATACATCAATCTCCTTTCTAAATTAAGTCTTCACTATTTTTAATATTATCTACCATAATAAGCATCCAGATACAGTTCTTTTATCTCACTTATCAATGGATATCTTGGATTTGCCGGAGTACATTGATCATTAAATGCCTGCTCACTCATCTCGTCCAATGTGTCTAAGAAGTATTTTTCCTCTACACCATAAAGTGCTATAGTCTCTTTTACTCCGATGAACTTCTTTAATTCCTCTATTTTATTTATAAAGTTTTCAAATATCTCATCATCATTTTTTCCTGTTACTCCACAGTATTTAGCAGCCTCTACATATCTTTCTTTTGCCTTAGGATACTCATACTGTGGGAATGTTCCCATCTTTGTAGGTACATCTACTGCATTATATCTCATTACTCTTGTAAGTATAATCGCATTTGCAAGACCATGTGCTATATGGTGGAATGCACCAAGCTTATGTGCCATTGAATGGTTTATACCAAGGAATGCATTTGCAAAAGCCATACCTGCAAGGCATGAAGCATCCGCCATCTTCTCTCTTGCAATAGGATCCGCACTTCCGTTCTCATATGCTGAAGGTAAGTAGTCAAATACCAGCTTCATTGCTCTTAGCGCAAGTCCGTCTGTATAATCTGTAGCCATTATTGATACATATGCCTCAAGAGCATGTGTAAGTACATCAATTCCTGATGCGGCTGTAAGTCCCTTAGGCTGATCCATCATATTGTCAACATCAACTATAGCCATGTTTGGAAGAATTTCATAGTCTGCTATAGGCCACTTTATTCCTGTATCTGCATCTGTAATAATAGCAAATGGAGTAACTTCACTACCTGTACCTGATGATGTAGGAACTGCAACAAAGTATGCCTTCTCACCCATCTTAGGGAATTTATATACTCTCTTTCTGATGTCCATAAAGTCCATTGCCATGTCTTCAAAGTTAACTTCAGGATGCTCATACATAACCCACATTATCTTTGCGGCGTCCATAGCTGAACCTCCACCAAGTGCAATTATCACATCCGGCTCAAATGATGTCATTGCCTTTACACCCTCTCTTGCACATTGAAGTGTAGGATCCGGTGTTACATCATAAAAGCATGCATGTCTTATACCCATCTCATCAAGCTTCTTTGTAATAACCTCTGTATATCCATTCTTATAAAGGAATGTATCTGTTACTATAAATGCTCTCTTCTTATGCATTACACTTCCAAGCTCATCAAGTGCTACAGGCAGGCATCCTCTCTTAAAGTATACCTTTTCAGGAGTTCTAAGCCATAACATATTCTCTCTCCTTTGTGCTACAGTTTTTATGTTAACAAGATGCTTTACACCTACATTCTCTGAAACCGAGTTCCCTCCCCATGAACCGCAACCTAAAGTAAGTGAAGGTGCAAGTTTGAAGTTGTACAAATCACCTATACCGCCATGAGCTGCAGGAGTATTTACAAGTATTCTGCAAGTCTTCATTGCACTTTCATGAATAGCAAGCTTTTCTTTTTGATTTACATCTATATAAATAGCTGATGTATGTCCATAACCTCCGTCTGCAACAAGTCTTTCCGCCTTAGCTATAGCTTCATCAAAAGTTTTTGCCTTATACATTGCAAGTACAGGTGAAAGTTTTTCATGAGCAAACTCCTCACTTATATCAACAGACTCAACCTCTCCTATCAATATCTTTGTGTTTTCAGGTACTTTAACTCCTGCCATTTCTGCAATCTTAAATGCAGACTGCCCAACTATCTTTGCATTTAATGAGCCGCCTACAATAATAGTCTTTCTTACTTTATCTATTTCATCTTTCTTTAAGAAATAGCAACCTCTGCATGCAAACTCCTTTTTCACTTCACTATATACACTCTCCATTACGGTAACTGACTGCTCTGAAGCACATATCATTCCATTGTCAAATGTCTTTGAATGAATTATTGAGTTTACTGCCATCTTTATATCTGCTGTTTCATCAATAATAACCGGTGTATTTCCCGCACCTACACCTATGGCCGGTTTTCCTGATGAATAAGCTGACTTAACCATTCCCGGACCGCCTGTAGCAAGAATTATATCTGCCTCATGCATTACTTCATTTGTCAGTTCAAGTGAAGGTACATCTATCCAGCCGATTATACCCTTTGGTGCACCGGCTTCCACCGCCTTTTCCAACATTAATTTAGCAGTATAGTTTGTGCAATCTTTTGCCTTTGGATGTGGACTTATTATAATGGCATTTCTTGTCTTAAGTGCCAAAAGTATTTTAAATATAGCTGTAGACGTAGGATTTGTTGTTGGAATCACTGCAGCTATAACACCTATAGGCTCTGCTATTTTCTTTATTCCAAATATTTTATCTTCTTCAATTACTCCACATGTTTTAGTATCCTTGTATGCATTGTAAATATACTCCGCTGCATAATGATTCTTGATAACCTTATCCTCTAAAACTCCCATTCCGGTCTCTTCCACCGCCATTTTTGCAAGCTCAAATCTTGCCTTATTTACAGCCATAGCTACCTCATAGAATATTTTATCCACCTGCTCCTGAGAATATGTCGCAAATTCTCTCTGCGCTTCTCTAAGCTCTTTCATCTTAACACTTAATTTGTCTATATCATCTACAATAAAATTCTTATCTGCCATATTTCCTCCGACATAATAAAATGAATATTTTGTTATTTTTTTAACATAGTTAGATAATACTATATTGTTATTTTTTTGTCAATATAATATTTCAAATTTTATTCTTTTAATCATTGAGTTTCTAAAGAAATAATATTATAATTTCTTTAGAAAGGAGGTTTTATGCCGATAATTAAATCAAGTACAGACTTACGTAACAGCTACAATGATATATCCACATTTTGTCATAACACAAATGAGCCTATATTTATTACCAAAAACGGTCGAGGTGACTTAGCCGTTATGAGCATTGACTTATATAATAAATTAACAAGTAAATATGAACTATACAAGCTTTTGGAACAAAGCGAAGATGACTTTTCAAACGGTCATACATTAAGTTTTGAGGAGTCAATGAAACATCTACGAGAGGAATTAAATGATGGAATATTATAAACTTATTGTTTCAGAAAATTATCACCGTGATATAAAAAATATATTACATTACATTTCTCACAGCCTTGGGTTATCATCTACAGCATTAGAACCTCTTGATGAGGTAGAAGACTCTTTATCTTCATTATCAGCTTTACCATACCGTTTTAATCTGTCAGATGATGCCTATTTAAATAGCTAAAAAAACAGAGCCGGCATTTGCCGACTCCTTTTTATATTGGAAAACACATATAAACTTTGATTATCTCTGCACTCTACCGGAACCGTCTCCGCCTGCAAGGCTCTCAACATCTTCTCTTGTTACGAGGTTAAAATCTCCCGGTATTGTATGCTTAAGTGCTGAAGCCGCTACAGCAAATTCAAGCGACGACTTAAAGTCTTTCTTATCACAAAGTCCGCAGATAACACCTGCGGCAAATGAATCACCGCCACCTACTCTGTCAACAATCGGAGTTACATGGTATTTCTTTGAGCAATAGAACTCTCTTGTACTTCCATCCATAATACATGCTGACCAATCATTGTTTGAAGCTGAGAAGCTCTCACGAAGTGAGCTTATCACATACTTAAATTTAAACTGATCACACATCTGATTGAATATATCCACATATCCGTTAAGCTCAAGCTCTCCTGCTGTAACATCTGTATTACCCGGTTTAAATCCAAGAACCTTCTCAGCATCCTCTTCATTACCGATACATACATCCACATACTGCATAAGATTTGTCATTATTCTTTTTGCTTTCTCTGATGACCAGAGTTTCTTTCTGAAGTTAAGGTCTACAGATACTCTAACTCCTGCCTTCTTGGCAGCCTTAAGAGCAGCTTCTGTAAGCTCTGCGGCAGAATCTGAAACTGCCGGCGTAATACCTGTAAAATGGAACCAATCTGCATCTTTGAAGATCTCATCAAAATCAAACTCATCAACCTTAGCTGTAGAAATAGAAGAGTGAGCTCTGTCATATACTACATTTGAAGCTCTCATAGCTGAACCTGTTTCAAGGAAATAAATACCAACTCTCTCACCGCTTCTTGATATATGCTTTGTTCCTACATTATACTTACGAAGTGTTGCGATAGCCGCATCACCTATAGGATTCTTTGGTAATGCACTTACAAAATCTGCTTCATGACCATAATTTGCAAGTGAAACGGCAACATTTGCCTCACCACCACCATAGTTGATATCAAACTCATCTGCCTGAATAAACTTCTCATTATTGGGAGTTGATAATCTAAGCATTATCTCTCCCATTGTAACTATCTTTGCCATATTTTCTCCATTCAAAATAAAATATTATTTTCTAGCTAAAGCCACTGCCTCTACAAACTCTCTTGCTTTAGCTGTTACTGCTTCAAAATCACCTGTAGCTGCACCCTTTGTAAGAGATGAGCCTGTACCTACAGCACATGCTCCGGCCTTTAGCCACTTATCTACATTGTCAACATCCACACCACCACTAGGCATGAAATCACCCTGTGGAAGAGGTCCCTTAAATGAGCTGATCGCACCCGGTCCCACTACATTTCCCGGAAATACCTTTATGATATCGCATCCTGCTTCAAGAGCTGTGATAGCCTCTGTAGGTGACATAACACCCGGTAGCATAGGTACTCTGTACCTGTTGCATAGCTTGATTGTCTCTACATTAAGTCCCGGACTTACCACATAATTTGCACCTGCCAAAATTACCGCTCTGGCTGTTTCAGGATCAAGTACTGTACCCGCACCTATAACCACCTTGTCATTATTTCTATATTTCTCTGACATAAGCTGTATAAATTCTACAGGATTTCCCTCGTCCATAGTCATAGTGATCTCAATGAAGTTGATACCACCTGTAATGATAGCATCTATAACCTTCTCACCCTGCTCCTTGTTCTTTGCACGAACAACAGCTACCAAACACTCTTCTTTCATTCTTGTAAGAACCTGCTCTTTTCTCATTTCAACCTCCAAAATAGTGAAACCATATGCTATATTCAAAAATAGCAAAATATATTATATTCGTATATACGAATAGCAATTCACATTTGCGACATCTTGATTGTAATTAACTTTTCTATCATTGTCAAGGCATAAATCCTAAAGATTTTGATATTTCCAATGCTCTCTTTTTCAAAATATCTCCAAGTGCCATATAATCCTCATCCTTTCTATAAAGACTTGATGCTGAAATAGCACCTATACATTCCCTTTTCTCATCAAATATCGGCACTCCCACACATTCCATATGTTCTTCAAGCTCTCTCTCATCCAATGCAAATCCCCTTGACTTTACCACTTCAATATTTTTAATAAATATATCCCTATCTGTAATAGTAAACCTTGTTACCGGCTTAAAGTCTATATCTGCTGTCAATACTCTTATTTTTTCTTCACTCATAGTGCTTAGTATCGCCTTGCCAAGTGAGGTATTATACACCGGATTTTTTGTACCTATTGTTGCTGTTGTTATTATAGGGTTTTCCGGCTCAAATTTTGATATATATACTATCTTATTGCCCTCAAGTACTCCAAAAAAACAAGTTTTTTGAAGTTCCTTTGAGAGTTCCTTCAGTGCAGGAGATATAATTTCTGATATATTTCTATTATTTGTGTAGCTCATACCTATCCTATAGGCATTTAAACCTATTTTATAGCTCCTTTTTACTCCTATATTTACCTCAAGCATTCCCATATGCACTAATGTAACCAATATATCATAGCAACTGGTTCTTGGTATGGACAATCTCTCACAGATTTCATCCATTTCCAAACCTTCATTTGATTTTGATATAAGTTCAAGTATTTGAATACTTCTTTCTGTAGTACGATTTATTTTCATTAAATATTACTCCCTGCATAAGATTACAAAATCATGGAAATGCTATATCCATAATCTATAACCACTTTAGCACTTCTACACACTTATGTACAGGAATATATTGTTCAAGATATAATGATTTTAATACTATAAAAACTCTTATAAATATGTTATATAATAGCTGTAATGATAATTTTTATACAGCCATTTGGCTAAGGAGGTTAACATGAAGAATTTTATGGATCAGGATTTCCTGCTTGATACAGAAACAGCAAAACATCTCTATCACGATTACGCAGAAAAGATGCCGATAGTAGACTATCACTGTCATATAAATCCACAGGAAATATATGAAGATAAAAAATTTGATAATATAACTCAAGTATGGCTTGGAGGGGATCACTATAAATGGCGTCAGATAAGGTCAAATGGTGTAGATGAAAATCTTATAACCGGAAATGCACCTGACAGAGAAAAATTTAATGCCTGGGCAGCTACTATGCCTAAACTTATAGGAAACCCTCTGTATCACTGGTCACATTTAGAGCTAAAAAAATATTTTGACTTCCATGGTCATCTATGTACAGATAGTGCAGATGAAGTTTGGAATCTTACAAAGGAAAAACTTTCCACTGACAGCATGAGTGTAAGAAATATAATTAGAAACTCAAATGTAAAGGTTATTTGTACCACTGATGATCCAATAGACTCTCTTGAATGGCATATAAAGCTTAAAGAGACCAAAGATCTTGGTTTTAGTGTACTTCCTGCTTGGAGACCTGACAGAGCTACAAATATTGAAAAAGATGATTTTATAGAGTATATCTCAAAACTATCAGAAACAAGCGGTATAGCTATCAAGGATTTCTCAACTTTAAAGGACGCTTTAGTAAATCGGCTTGAATTCTTTGATAATAATGGCTGTTCAGTATCAGACCATGGTGTTGATTATGTATTCTATGCACCTGCTGACATTGATACTATTGATACTATCCTAAAGAAAAGACTTTCCAAAGAAAAACTGAGCCTTACAGAGCAACATCAATATAAGACTGCATTATTACTCGCTCTTGGTAGAGAATATCACCGACTAAACTGGGTAATGCAGCTTCATTTTGGCTGTAAGAGAAATAATAACACAGCAATGTTTAACAAAGTTGGAGCTGATACAGGCTTTGATGCTATTAGTGGATATGCTCCGGCAGATCAGCTAGCCGACTTTTTAAATGCTCTAAATATAAGTAATGAACTTCCAAAAACCATACTATATTCATTGAATCCAAATGATGATGCCGCTATAGGAACAATTATAGGTTGCTTCCAAGATTCAACCATTGCCGGTAAAATTCAACAAGGCTCCGCATGGTGGTTCAATGATCATTATGAGGGCATGAGAGCTCAAATGAAATCTTTAGCTGCACTTGGCTGCCTAGGTAATTTTAATGGTATGCTTACAGATTCACGCTCTTTCCTATCTTATACAAGACATGAGTATTTTAGACGAATACTTTGTCAACTTATAGGCGAGTGGGTTGAAAGCGGACAATATCCAAATGATGAAAAGGCTCTAAAAGAACTTGTGGAGAATATCTCATATTATAATACGGTCAAATACTTCGGATTTGATATAAAATAAATTTAAATATCTCAGGGTTGTCGCTTTGAGAAAATAATACGCAAAATATAGTAGCCAAAATGCTCTATACGGAAGTATTTGTCTTTAATGCGACAGCCCCCATTTTTCACACAAAAAAGTCTGACCTAAGTCAGACTAAAATAGTAGCGATGGGGAGATTCGAACTCTCGACACTACGGGTATGAACCGTATGCTCTAGCCAACTGAGCTACATCGCCATATATCATTATCATGCTTTACATGAAAAATGGGACCTACAGGGCTCGAACCTGTGACCCTCTGCTTGTAAGGCAGATGCTCTCCCAGCTGAGCTAAGATCCCGTTGCGTTCAACGCTATGTAAGTATATAAAATAATATCACCATTGTCAAGCATTATTTTTATTTTTTATAAAAAAAGAGCCGACAATTCGGCTCTCTTTAAATTAATTGAATCCGTAAAGCTTATTTGCTATTTTATAACCGGCTACGGCAATACTTCTGCCCACTTTTCCGGGTAGGTTGATGACCTGACCCAAAGTACCATACCTTATTCTCTTATATAATCTTGCATTGTGATCCTTTAAATAGTCCCACAATTCTTTCTTCTTTTGCATATTTTCTTCACTCTTTGATCTGATTGCAAGTATTGAAGATATTATCATCATTATCTCAAGATAGCTTATAAGATATTTTCTAAGCTTCTTATTAGGCACATCATATGGATCAAAGAAGTTTAGCATAAGTTTAGTTACCCTTATCTGTTGATCTATCCTACCAATCATTATTTGCTCATTTACAGACTGATCCTCTCTTCCAATATAGTATCTATAAAGATTCACATCCATATAGTACATATTCTTCACAGACTTTAAAGGCTGATACACAAAAATATTATCAACATAGAATGTGTGCTTAGGTAAATCAAGTTCACTTTCTATAAGAAGCTCTCTTCTATATATTACAGAATGCATTATAATATATTGACCTGTCTTTAAAGGCTTTATATCATCCCACTCAAACTTCTGATTTACCGGGAGATTTCTCTTATATGTCATCACCTTTTTCTTCTTTACTCCAACCTTGTCATAGACAAAGTTACAAAGTAACATATCGATATTTTCTTTGTCTCTGGCAAACTCCTTCAATTTGTTAAGAACCTCCAAGAATGATTTTTCATCCAAATAATCATCTGAGTCAACCACCTTAAAAAACTCACCGGTTGCGGCTCTGAGTCCAAACATTACCGCATCACCATGACCACCATTCTCCTTATGTATTGCCTTACAAATAGTAGGATATTTTTTCTCATATTCATCTGCTATCTCTGCTGTATTATCCTTAGTAGAACCGTCATTTACTATCAAAATCTCAACATCTTCCTTGCCGACAAGCAAAGAATCAATACATTTTCTCATATAAGCTGCTGAATTAAAGCATGGAACTGCTATACTTAAAATCTTCATTCTCAACCTTCCTCTTTATAAAATATATTGTGCCTAATATTGCACATATTATACTGATTACTATAAGAATCAGCAATAACCAAATATTATTTTCATTTTCTGCAAGTTTACCATAAATTATTACAAATAGATTCGCACCAATATGTATCAATATCGGTATAAAAATACTCTTTGTTTTATTATATACATATGCCAGAAAAAATCCCAAAATAGTGGCATAAATACCTTGAACAATATTGCCATGAAATATTCCAAATGCTAAAGCCGATATAATCATTGCCGATACAAAATTATATTGAAATTTAATTCTGTTAAATACAAGACCTCTAAATACAAATTCTTCCACTATCGGTATTATTATTCCTGCACAAATTATTGTAACCATCAATGCCGGACTTGTAATAGACTCACTGACCTCTACAAAATCACTGTCATAGCTTGCCAGATTTGTTAGAGAAATAATAATATTCAGTATTATCGCAATACCGGCTCCTCCTATAATAGCCATTATATAATCTAAAATATTAATATTTCCTCTTTTTTTAACTCTACCTTTCTTACAATCCAGGTAGAAAAATAAAATCAGAAAGACAAAGGAAAATACCGCACATACAGTAGTGAATACCAAGACATTTTCCCTAATAAATTCTACCAACATGTCAGGTTCTAAACCAAATATAGCACCCATAAAACCAATTACCAGCCCAAATATAAGTTGTATAACCGTATAAATAAGTATCGGATACAGAGCTATCCAAAATGTATAAAAAAATTTCTTCATTGCTCTAGTATATCTTATATCCGCTGATAATCCAATAGTAAAAATACTTTTACCATCTATGGTTTATATTCAATTCAAAATATGATATTATAAAAACAGGCAAATCGTGCTTATTTCTTGTAAAGTGAGGTCCTATGAAGAAAAGAATCGTTATCTCCCTTGGCCACAAAGACCTGGGTACAAATTTACCTGAACAAAAAAAAGCTATCTCGAAAACTGCCAAACTTATAGCAGATTTGATAGAGGATGGCTATCAAATAGCTTTAACACATTCTAACGCTCCACAAGTAGGTATGATACACACTGCTATGAATGAATTCGGTAAGCAACATAATGGATATACTAATGCACCTATGAGTGTATGCTCCGCTATGAGCCAGGGATATATCGGATATGATTTACAAAATGGCATAAGATCTGAATTATTAAAAAGAGGAATTTTAAAATCAGTTTCCACTATTCTTACTCAGGTAAGAGTTGACCCTTATGATGAGGCATTTTATACTCCAACAAAAAAAGTAGGAAGATTTATGAGTGCAGCTGAGGCACAAATCGAAGATGAAAAAGGTAATTTTACAGTAGAGGTAGATGGTAAGGGTTACCAAAGAATTTTTGCTTCGCCAAAACCAAAAGAAATTATAGAAATAGATGCCATAAGAGCATTGCTTGATGCAGATCAAATAGTTATTGCATGTGGCGGAGGCGGTATACCTGTAATGGCTCAGGGCTATAATCTCAGAGGTGCCAGTGCAGTTATAGAAAAAGATTTGGTTGGCGGACTTTTAGCTAAAGAAGTGAATGCAGATATTTTTATTATACTTACTGCTGTAGATGCAGTATCAATAAAATTTAACAAGCCAAATGAAGAGACAATTTTGCAAATGAATATAGATAATGCAAGAAAATATATTGATGCAAATGAATTTGAATTCGCAAGTATGTTACCAAAAGTTGAAGCAAGTATTGACTTTGTTCTATCCGGTGAAAACAAAAAATCCTATATCACTTCTCTTGAAAAATGTGAAGATGCTCTAAGAGGAGTGGCAGGAACTGTGATAACAAAATAAACTTTCTTTCATAAATATCGGGGAGTTGTGACTCATTTGAATCACAACTCCCCAACTTAATATATTATTCACTTCTAAGTGCATCTATCGGATTTAGACTTGCCGCTCTCATAGCAGGCATATATCCAAAAATAAGTCCTATTGCTACTGATACACTAAATGATATCAGCACTGCATTAAAATTGGCAGGAGATGAAATATTCATAAATCTGCCTATAGTAGGACTGGCAATACAACCCAGTACAATTCCAAGTGAACCTCCCAGTGTACTTGTAACCAAAGCTTCTATAACAAATTGCTGTAGTATAACACCCTTTCTTGCCCCAAGTGCCTTTCTAATACCTATTTCTCTTGTTCTCTCAGTAACTGATACAAGCATTATATTCATAACACCAACACCGGCTACAAGAAGTGAAATACCCGCAATGGCTCCTATAATAGTACTCATAAGAGCAACCTCTTTATTGATTTCTCCAAGCATCTGACTCATAGATTGAACAAAATATGTTTCTTTTTGAGTATAGATAGTTTTTAAAAAATCCTTTAAAAGCTCTACAGCTTGGTTACTCACCTGAGTATTTACAGTTGCAAAAATATAATAATCCGGCACTGAGGTTCCATTTAACTGCCCTGCTGTAGAATAGGGCATAAATGCAAAATCATCACTGCCCCTTGCCGACAGCTGTGTTTTATCCTGTCTTTGTACCACACCCACGACCGTAAATGCCGAACCGTTTATCTTTATAGTCTCACCTATCGCAGCTTTCGGCGAACCGAAAAGCTTGCTTGCAACATAATATCCGATTACAACAACCTTTTGTCTGGATACCATGTCGGCATATGATAGGAATCTTCCTTTCTCAAGTTTGTAATTCTTCAATTTACCATAGTATTCACTTACTCCGGTAACTGTGGTAGTAGTAGTCTTTTCACTTCCTACCTTTATAGTTCCACTCACACTGACCTGTGGAGTCATCTCTGAAAAAATATCTCTATGTTCATTAAAGAAATCATACATCTGATCCACTGACGCCTGTCTTGTTGGCATATTTACCAAATTTACACTGATAGTATTTGCACCCATATCCATAAAGGATTTGATCATATTGTTCATATATCCCATCATAACACTTACAAGGATAACAACTGCGGATACACCTATGATAAGACCAAGCATCGTCAAGAATGATCTCATTTTATTGGCAATAATACTCTTTATTGCAAGTTTAAATGACTGCAGCATACTCTTCACTACTTCCATCAAAATTTATTTTACCGTCAGCTATTCGAATAACTCTCTTTGCCTCAAGTGCAATAGAATTGTCATGTGTAATCATAATAACCGTATTTCCTTCTTCATGAATCTTCTTAAAAAAATCCAATACCTGACGGCTGGTCTTGGAGTCCAAGGCACCTGTAGGCTCATCCGCCAAAATCAGTGAGGGGTTTGCAGCCAGCGCTCTTGCAATACTCACTCTTTGCTGCTGTCCTCCTGAAAGCTGATTGGGCATCTGCTTTGCCTTTTCGGCAAGCCCCACCTTTTCAAGTGCCTCCATTGCCCTATTTTCTCTTTCATGACTTGAAACATGCGCATATAAAAGCGGCAGTTCCACGTTTTCCAAAAGATTCATTCTGGGCAAAAGATTGTATTGCTGAAAAACAAACCCTATCATCTTATTTCTGATATCGGCAAGTTGATTGTCACTGAGCTTTCCGACATCTTTTCCGCCCAAAAGATATTTACCTGATGTAGGCACATCCAAAGCCCCTATAATATTCATAAGAGTGGATTTACCTGAACCTGACTTACCTACAATGGCTACAAACTCTCCCTTGTCGATATCAAGAGTCACACCGTCATTGGCATATACTATCTCATCACCCATTTTATATTCTTTTCGAATATCTGTCATTTGGATAAGTTTTTCCATTATTCTCCTCCGGCTCCTGCATCGGCACCGCCGGCATCAACTCCGGCACCGCCGGCATCGGCTCCGGCTGTATCGGCTTCGCCTCCTTCTGCAGGTATGCCTTCTCCGTCCATGCCGTCTGTTCCCGTATCCATACTTGCGCTATCGTCCACATAGACCTCATCACCTTCATTAAGTCCTGATGTTATCTGAACAAAATCCGCATTTATAACTCCGGTAGTTACTGTAACCTCTTTAAAACCTACAGGGATAAGACCGTCTCCGCTTGAAGCCGCACCGCTTGCATCTGCACTCTGTGTTGCCGAGGTATCTCTTACATATACCTTATTTCCTCTCATAAGAGCACCTGAAGGTATTGTAAGTGCATCCTTTGCAGACTCAAGTGTAATATATCCGTCCACATTCATTCCCGGTAAAAGATTATAAGTCTCATCAAGTGTTACCGTAACAGGATAGGTTGATACACCGTTTTGGCTTGTACTTTCAAGGCTGACATTGGTAACCGTTCCCGAATATTCCTGATCCGGGAAAGCATCCGACTTTATTCTTACTTTCTGTCCGTTTTGAACCTTTGTAATATCCTTCTCATCCACACTCATTTTAAATGTATATGAGCTCATATCATAAATAACAGCCATATTGGTAGCCTTATTGTTTCCGCCTGAGCCCACCTTATCTCCGACTTTGTAGTTCTTTGATATAACTTTTCCGGAAATAGGTGATTTAATGGTATACTCATCATAGGTTTTCTTTGCTGTATCAACACCCTTTTGTGCCGCATCCACATTACCCTGAGCGGTATCTACAGCATCCTTATAAGTTTTTAAAAGTTTCTCAGCGGACTCTGCAGTCATCTTAAAAATAGGTGTTCCGACTTCTACATAATCACCTACATTCACCAATACACTTTCTATCTGTACACCTTCAGCCAGGTCTGCACTCATATCAACATTTGTAGTTGCCTCAAAAGTACCGTCTCCTGTAGAAGTAATATCTCCGACTGTAGCATTTGCAGTGGTCTTATCTGTAAGTCCTCCCGGATTACTTACCTCAAACGTAACATTACGAACAAGTCTTCCACCGTCCATTGTCTGATCCATACTTGATACGGAAATTACTTTTCCCTCTATCTGCTCTCCTGTTTCCGTAAGAGTCAAAGTTCCTGTCATGCCTGCCTGAATATTCTGTGCCTCCATACTTAGGAAAGGAATACGAATATTCATCACAGTATCATTATATATGGTGGCAAGCTTTGTACCTCCGCTTATCTTATCTCCCGCCTGAATACTCAATTCCTTGATATAGCCCTTTCTTGTAGAGCGATACATATTGCCGGAAAAATCAGCCCTTGCCTTTGCAAGATCTTTGTTGGCCGTAGCATATCCGGTATTTGCTTTACTAAGAGAATTATTTGAGGAATTTATATCAGACTCAAGACTTGACTTATCTATTTGATATAGTACCTGGTCTTTAGTTACCATATCGCCTATTTCAAAATCTGCTGCAATAATATCTCCCGATACAAGTGCAGTTATATTATAAGTGTCCTTAGGTGTTATAGTACCTGAAGAGGATATCTCAGAAGAGATATCCTGCTTTGATGCTATTGCTGTAGATACAAATGTACTCGTATCAATCTTTGCAGCCTGTCTTGATTTCATAAAGAAAAATCCACCTACGCCAAGGGCTATAATTGCAGGTATAATAATAAATTTTTTCTTCATCTTTCCCCTCACTAATCTGCTATATAATCAACTACAGTGTAGCTTGCAGATCCATCTTCAGAATTATTTATATCTACGACTAAAGTAACATCGTCATTAACCTTGATACTTCCGTAGATAGAGAATGCAAATTGCATATCACTGTTTGCAATCCTATAAGTTTCACCATCTATGGTCACGGATGTAGGTGTAAGTGTAGATGTTGATTCATAATAAATACTTTCCACAGTACCATGTACCGCCTTCTTACCGTTTGTGGCATCTGTGTTTTCATCATATGCCCATACAGTCTTTGCAGCTGCAGAGTAGTAAATTACAAGACCTACTTCTGAAGAAAGCATAAGACTCTTGAATCTGTCAGCACCTACGCTACTGCCGTCTACAAAGAGATTTGCATCCTTATAATCAAAAGGAAGTGCCTGTGCCAACTGATTTACCGACTTTACTACCTTAGGTCCTTTAAGTGAATTATCAGCTAGCTTTAGAGGGTTTACTTCCTTATCGCTGTTTAACTCACCTCCGAATACGGTTGCGATATATGCTCCTCCGTCTTTCATATTTGTCTTTAACATGTTGTAAAATAGATTTATACAATCCCTCACTTTTAGATTTGAAGTAGGAGTAAGTGATGTAAGATTTTCATTCAGCTCAAGAAATCCATATTTTGCCATTCTCTTATTGTTTGCATCACCTGCGAAATCACTTGCCTGATATCCAAGGAGTGTAAGCACTCCCCTTATAGCATCATTCAATGTAATATTATCATTCGGCTTGAAGTTTCCACCAAGATATCCTGTCATATATCCCTGCTCTACAACCATCTTTATAGCTGAAGCATTTTCATTGTCCTTTGGCACATCATTAAATACAGCAACATTACTAGTTTTTGTAAGCACTGAACGATATGGAGAAGCCTGTGCCAACATCTTAGCAAACTCTCCCCTTGTAACATATCTGTCTATATTTCCACTTACAAATGTAATACCTGTAAGACCAATTACTTTTTTTCTCAAATCAAAGTTTGAACTCTGTGCAAAAGCTGTACTTGCACCAATACTTTGAACAGCCATGATAGATGACAAACCAAGTGCCCCTATTTTCATTAATCTACTTCTCATATAACCTCCGTTATCTGTTTATTAAAGCGTTTAGTATTATATCGCAATTATTTTTCTATGCAATAATAATCACAAAATATTTATTTATTTTTACACTAATCTTTATTCAAGCCATTGTATTAGTTTACCAATACACATAATACATATAATACACTATTGTGTTTTTAAAGTCAATTAATGCTATATGAATTATCTTTGTATATTATTTACGTATTATTTAAAAATGTAGAGGTGGTATATATAAATATAAAAATGCCCAAGGCAAAACCTTGAGCAACTTATAAATCATATTATTTTTCTACTAAAAGGCTCTTTCCTGTCATTGATGCAGGCTTTTCAAGCCCCATAAGCTCAATCAATGTAGGCACTATATCGCAAAGTCTTCCGCCCTCTGCCAGAGTGTACTTAGGATCCGCATTTACCAAAATGAAAGGTACAGGATTTGTTGTATGAGCTGTATGCGGTTCACCTGTCTCTTTATCAACTAAAGTCTCACAGTTTCCGTGGTCTGCACAGATAAACATCACCCCGTTAACTTCCTTGATAGCCTCTACAGTTCTTCCTATACACTCATCAACTGTTTCTACAGCCTTGATAGCTGCATTTTCCACAGCCGTATGACCTACCATGTCAGGGTTTGCAAAATTTATAATAATAACATCATACTTACCACCCTTAATAGCATCCACAAGCTTATCACATACTTCATATGCACTCATCTGTGGCTTTAAGTCATACGTAGCTACATCCTTTGGTGAGTTTACAAGAATTCTGTCCTCTCCCTCATTAGGCTCTTCATTACCACCATTAAAGAAGAATGTAACATGAGCATATTTCTCTGTCTCGGCTATTCTTACCTGCTTCATACCATGCTCTGCTATAAACTCCCCAAATGTATCCTTTATCTCTTCCTTCTCAAAGGCAACAAGCTTGTTACCGATACTCTCATCATAATCTGTGAAGCATACAAATGTAGTATCAAGTCTCTTTCCTCTGTTAAAGCCGTCAAAATCGTCTACACAGAATACTCTTGTCATTTCTCTTGCTCTGTCAGGTCTAAAGTTAAAGAATATAACAGAATCATTATCTCTGATAACCTTTGCACCGTCATGGTCTACTGAGAAAGGTACAACAAACTCATCATTCTTACCCTCATCATATGACTCCTGTATACCCCCTGTAGCACTTTTCTTCAGGTTTCCACCCTTAGTCATAATAGAATAAGCAGCTTCAACTCTATCCCATCTATTATCTCTATCCATCGCATAGAAACGTCCCATAACAGAAGCTACTTTACCTACTCCAATTTTAGCCATCTGCTCCTCAAGCTCTGCTACAAATTCCTTTCCTGATGTAGGAGGTGTATCTCTACCGTCAAGGAAAGCATGAACATATACTTCCTTTAAATCATTTCTCTTTGCAAGTTCCAAAAGTCCGTAAATATGTGTATTGTGGCTGTGAACACCACCACTTGAAACAAGTCCCATAAGGTGAAGAGCACCACCATTCTTCTTTGCATTCTCCACAGCTGCAAGAAGTGCCTTGTTCTCAAAGAAATCTCCGTCCTCTATGGACTTAGATATTCTTGTAAGCTCCTGATAGATAATTCTTCCGGCACCCATATTCATATGGCCTACCTCTGAATTACCCATCTGTCCGTCAGGTAGACCTACAAAAAGTCCACTTGCCTGTCCTTCTACAAAAGGATACTCCTTCATCAAATTGCAAAGATTAGGTGTATTTGCCTCAAATACTGCATTGTGTTCATGCTCTTTTCTAAGTCCTAAACCATCCATTATACATAATACTACAGGTCTTTTTTCCATATATACCTCGTTTTCTATCAAACAGTTTTAATGCTGTTTAAATAAATGCTATTAGTCAGCAGCCCGACACAATGCCGAAGCTGCGTATTATTTTCAAATTTGATTTGATTTTACATTAATTCTAAGACATTATCAAGACAAAAAAATAACAAAGCTTATAAAAAATAAAATCCGTGTTATAATTCAGGAAATCATCTCCCAAACTATAACACAGATTTCAGTTTAACGCCCTATTCTACCCAGGAGATAGAATATGAAAAATGCCAAAATATCAATGCACACAATAGTAGCACCTACCGGAGATCCCCCCAATATTGAAATAAAGAGTCCAAGGCTTGTACAAACTACTGAAAATATTGCTGATGATATAGTCACTGAGAGGAAACTCTTAAATATACACATTGATGCCAATGCAGGAAACACCACCAGTGCAGAAATAAGAAGTGATCCGACCAAATTCATCGCCAATACAACAATTATTGCTATGATTATTGCTATCAAAAGATTATACTTCTTTGTATTAATACCTGTAGCAGCAGCAAAGCTTTCATCAAATGTTACCACAAATATTTTATTATAAAATAACACAAATGTTGCTATTACAATGACTGACAGTACAATACAAATAATTACTTTTTCCTTCGTCAAGGTAAGTATTGAAGTGGAACCAAATAGTGTGGTACATACATCTCCTGCTAAATTACTTCCACTTGAAAACACATTCATCACAAGATAACCAAAAGCCATAGCTCCGACAGACATCATAGTTATTGATGCATCACCCTTTATCTTACTATTGCTCCCCCCCTTTAAGAGCAATATAGCAGCAATAATAGTTACCGGTAATACCAACATCATATTGTCAGTCATATTAAAAACTGTAGACACAGCTACTGCACCAAATGCTACATGTGAAAGTCCGTCACCAATGAATGAAAAGCGTTTTAATACTAAAATAACTCCAAGTAAAGAGGAGCAAAGTGCTATAAGTACACCTACAATTATTGCATATCTAACAAATGGATAACTCAAATATAAACTAAATCCTTTCATTTCACATCAAAACTCCTTTTATACTCAAGTATACTTCCAAAGAATATCTCTTTCCCGATATAGAGTACCTTGCTTGCGTACTCAAGTACCTCCTTTATATCATGAGAAATCATAACTATAGTCATATCACTTCTATTCAAGTCATTTATTATGTCATACATATTTTGACTTGCCTGTGGATCCAGACCAGTCACAGGCTCATCAAGTATCATAAGTCTATGGCCTGCCATCAGCGCCCTGGCTAAAAGCACTCTCTGCTGTTGTCCTCCGGATAGTTCACTAAAGCTTCTCTTCATAAGATCCGAAAGCCCCAATTTCTCTATCTTTTCTTTTGCACTCTGCTTTTCTTTAGATGTATAAAATGGTCTAATTCCCACCTTGGACTGACAACCTGAAAGTACAATCTCAAAAACTGAAGCCGGAAAATCCTTCAACAGCTGTTGTTGCTGTGACAGATATCCTATTTCCGTTGCACATAAATTTTCATTGTAAATCACCTCTCCGGATATAGGCTTTATAAGTTTCAAAAGCGTCTTTATCAATGTGGACTTCCCCACACCATTTTCACCTATAACACATAGATAATCTCCCTCTTTTATTTCAAAGTTAAGATTCTCTACTATAGCCCTTCCGTCATATCCAAGTGACAAATTTTCACATTTTATCATAAATCTCCAGTCTATAAAGCTTCCTTTAGTACTTCTAAATTCTTTTTCATTATATCAATGTAGTTTGCATTATCACTACTCTTTGTGGATTGCATAGAATCAAGTACCAAAACTGTAGCATTCTTATCTTTGGTATTATCAACTATTGTTTTTGCCAACTCTCCCTTTGAACCGTCTATAATAAATATCTTTGACATATTAAGTTCATCCATTTTATTTGCCAAGAATGTCACAGTTTCAAATGATGCCTCACTACCTGCATCACAACCCATAAATGCAGCATAATACTTTATTCCATACTCATTTACAAGATATCTAAATGGAAATCTATCTCCTACTATAATAGTCTTATCTTGAATACTTGAAAGAGTATCTTTGTATTCCTTATCAAGTTCGTCTAGCTTTACTAAATAATCATTTGCGTTCTTCTCATAGCTTGCCTTATTTTCAGGATCGATCTCAGCCAGCTTTGCCTCTATAGCACTTACTATAGTTTCCGCATTCTTGATTGAGAGCCATACATGCTCATCTATAGCTTCCTCACCATCATGACCGTGTTCTGCATGGTCAGCATCTTCATGCTCACCTTCTTCATGTGCATGTTCTTCACCCTCATGTTCATTCTCTTCCTCCTGCATACCCTCTACAAGTTCCTCAGCTAATGCAGCTTCACCAATACTGTCTACCATATTGATATACTTTAAATTAGGATTTTCTTTAATTATATCCTCAGCCCATTCATCAGACTCTCCACCTACATATACAAACAGATCACTATCTGTGATTTTTGCAATATCCGCTGCAGATGCCTGATAGCTGTGCAAATCAACTCCCTTGTCTATAAGGAATGATATCTCTACATTTTCATTATCACCTACCACCTGTTTTACCCAATCATATGCCGGAAAAATAGTAGTAACAATACTTAACTTCTTCGTTTCGCTGCCGGTGCTTTCAGCTACAGCACTGCTACTCTCAGCCACAGTAGCACTGTCTTCCTTCTTTGCACAACCCAAAACCATCATCATAGCCACAAGGATACTAAGTCCTATTCCAATATACTTCTTCATAGTCTTCCTCTATTCTCTACATTCATTACAAGTTCCATAGAAAACTGTTCTGGCATGGTCTATAGCAAAGCCATGTTCATCTCTTAGATGTTCTCCTATCAAAGATAATTCAGTACATTTCAAATGTATAAGCTTACCGCATTTTTCACATTTACAATGAAAGCACACCGGATGAACGTCTTCATCCTCCATATATTCAAAGCAGGCACTATCTCCTGTTTCCAATACATACTTATGTACAATCCCATCACCTACCATTCGTTCCAGATGCCTGTATATAGTAGCTTTTCCTATATTCTTCCCTTTATTTTTGAAAAATAGAACAATGTCATTTACCGTAAGATGCTTATTAACATTTTCCTTCAGGAACTCTTCTATTTCCAACAGCTGTCTGGTTTTATACTGAGCTTTCTTCAAACCACACCTCCAATTTGACTAATGAGTATTTAACTCAATTTGAAACTCGATATCATATTACAACTTTTTTTTCGTTTTTTCAAGTAGATTTGATAATGAGTTTTATTTTGTTTTTGCAAAAAAACACATCAATAGTCAAAATCTCAACTACTGATGTGTTTATTTATACTATAAAATACTTTAGAAATCTACCTCTGTATCATAATAGCAGCATTTAAGCAGTTTTTCCATCTCCTCTACGCTTGGTTGTCTTGGATTTGAACCTGTACATGCATCTGCAATAGCATTCACTGCTATATCATGAAGTCTCTCTAAGAATACTTCCTCCGGTACAAATCCATTCTCTGTAGGATATGAGTCTGCACCATAGTTCTTAATGCAGTGTGGAATGTTTAGAGCATCATTCAAACCTCTAAGGTACTTAATAAGCTCTTTTATCTTCTCTTCCTCAGTATTTCCTGCAAGGCCAAGTACATCAGCTATCTTTGCATATCTCTTTGCGGCTTCCTTATCCTTTGCATTGAAAGCGATAACTTTTGGAAGATACATCGCATTTGCTGCACCATGAATGATATGTGCACCATAATCTCCAAATGCAGCACCTGTCTTATGAGCCATAGAATGTACTATTCCAAGCAAAGCATTTGAGAATGCCATACCTGCAAGACATTGTGCATTATGCATTGCATCTCTGGCTGCCTCATCTTCATTATATGATTTTACAAGATATTTTTGAATCATCTCTATAGAATGAAGTGCAAGCGGATCTGTAAAATCACAATTTGCAGTAGATACATAAGCTTCAATTGCATGTGTCATAGCATCCATACCTGTATGTGCTACAAGCTTCTTTGGCATTGTCTGTGCAAGTGCAGGATCTACTATTGCCACATCAGGTGTTATCTCAAAATCAGCTATAGGATATTTGATTCCCTTCTCATAATCTGTAATAATTGAGAAAGCTGTTACTTCAGTAGCTGTTCCTGATGTAGATGAAATAGCACAGAATTTTGCTTTCTTTCTAAGAGCAGGAATGCCAAATACCTTACACATATCCTCAAAAGTACACTCGGGATATTCATATTTGATCCACATAGCCTTAGCTGCATCAATAGGTGAACCACCACCAATAGCTACTATCCAGTCAGGTCCAAACTCAAGCATTTCTTTTGCACCACGCATTACAGTGTCTACAGAAGGATCAGGCTCGATTCCCTCAAATAGCTTTACTTCCATACCTGCTTCCTCTAAGTATGCAATAACTCTATCTAAAAATCCAAACTTCTTCATAGAACCGCCACCTACGCAAACAAAAGCTTTTTTGCCGGTAAAGTTTTTCAAAGCCTCAAGTGAATCTTTTCCATGATAAATGTCTCTTGGTAATGTAAATCTCATATTAAGCCTCCATAGTTTTGAGCGCTCAGCTCTTCTACCACAAGAACTGAAGTGTTACTAAAATTTCTTATGTCTATAGTATAGCTTTACAATGGTTTTGTCAATGTTTTAACGATATTTTTTTAACAATACTTCACATTTACCTATTATCATTAGGCATAAGGCTGAATTGATTCACATTTATTGAAAACACCAGCTTCATTATCCAGAAAAAGAATATCAATACTCCTATCGGTATAAGGCATGATGTTACCAAAAGTACTGCTATAGCTTCCACAAAAGAACTCAATGTATTCTCAAATTTCTTCACAAGATCATTTATATTTCCGGCAATATTATTTACAAACTTTTCTATGGCATTACCGCTCTTATTTTCTTCATTTGCACTGTCTGTTACAGTCTGTGTATTTGCCTTAGCATTATCCAAAGTTATTTGTATAGATGCCGAATAATTCTTCTCTATCATCTTTGCAATATTTACACTTATTGGAATAGTAAATGATATTACAATACTAAATAAAAACAACTTGGTAGCTATCTTTGCAAATATACTCTTATTAGAAGCAATAAATATTATAAAAAGAACACAGGCTATTGGAATTATGTACTTAAATGCAACAAAACCTGTGATTGTAAGCAAGAATTTCTCAAGATAAATTGCACATAGTACTATTAGAAAATATTTACTCATATCTGCAAGCTCCTGTGCAATAGGCGTGCCTACATCCCCCGGCAAAAGGGTTATAGCAGATGAAGACGCTACTGCCGCAGCCGCTAATTCCATCACCTTATTCTTACTTTTATCCAATGCACTTATTGTTTCTGCATGATACTCCACACTGCCCAGTTTATTTGCTATTAAAAAGAATGATATAGATGCAAATACAATGCAAAAGATTACAGCAACTATCTTTAAAATCAAAATTTTCTTAATTGATGACATTTCTATCCTCCAAAAATTCAAAAAAACCGTCTATACCTTTATTAATATCCTTATATGCGGTGTCAAATCTATCAGTGTACCATGGATCTGATACAGACTCGTCACTTCCCGCAAAGCTTAAAAGTTTGAATATCTTCTCTCCTTCACCAAAGAGATTTTTCATATTTCTGATATTGGCATCATCCATACCTATAAGATAGTCGTAGTTGTCATAGTCTGACTTCACCATCTGTCTTGCTCTCTTTCCTGCACAGGCTATGCCATGTTTTTTTAATTCATCTTTAGCAGCCGGATATACCGGATTTCCTACACCATTCCATATCTCTTCTGAACTTGTAGCGGCTGATGCTATCTCAAATGAATCCTCCAACCCAAGTTTCTTCACTTTGTCTTTCATTATAAACTCTGCCATTGGTGAACGGCATATATTGCCGTGGCAGATAAAAAGTACTTTTATCATAAATTTATTCCTAACCTATTTATATATTAGTGTTTATTAAAATATTTAATTCATTTTATTTTCGTAATCTTACAATCCATGAAAAATATTATCAACATATACCATATCATCCTCAATACGATAAAGCATAAAATACCTATGAAACAAAAAATTTATTCTTCGATATCCTAATTCACTTAGCTTTTTATTATCAAAAATTTTTAGGCTTCCGGCAACATTGACAAACTTACCTTTGTTGCCTCAAAATCATTTAATAAATTTCTTGCAGTCTGCTCCCTTTTTTTTCAAACAAAAGATATGTGATAAAACTATCAAGATCATTCTCTGCATTCTGCATCAAACAACCTTATAATCCATACTTTGACCTAATATCTGAAATCACATCATCTGTATCCCTAAACTTTTCCTGTTCTCTGGATCTTTCAAGTTTTTCCAAAAGTTCTTTCTCATTCAAAGGTAGATATGGATTTGATCCTATCTGTCTTTTTATTTCAAAAGGAAATCCATTTGTGGCAACAGCCTGTGTCAAAAAAATCCTGATTGCCGTTGTTGTATCTGTACCTAAATCCTTAAATAGAGCATCAGATTTACTCTTTAACTCATCTTCAACCCTTACCTGAATCGTACTGGCCATGTTTTGCACCTCACTTCCATCTATCAGTATTAATTATAATGCTAAAACATTGCTATTTCAATACATATACATTATCCTTACATAGACAATCATTGATTAAATTTCATTCCAAAAACAATTATATTCTAGCTGCTTTTATGATTTTCTTCCAAACACATCTATCACCCCTCTAAACTCCTCTTCCAGCACTCTCCAGTCAGTATTCCTGTCATCTTCCATTGCTTCTACAGTCGCCTTATAATATTCCAGTTTCTTTTCTATATATTTATTAATCACCTCAACTCTTGGGCCTTTTTGGGCTTCAGACATCTTTATCTTGCAAAATCTCGTGATTTCACGAGATAATCACGAGATTTTTCTATTTACTCTCCGCTGAAATAAAGGTATATTTTTTCATCTTGTGAAAACCCCTTATTTTTCACGAGATAATCACGAGATAGATTGTGCCATTTGTTTCTTTATACTATCCATCGCCATCTGTAATTGTGTTAAGAACTCAACACTTTCAATACCAATCCTATACTTAGTAGACGGTCCATTTCCAATTTTCATTATCAGATTCTTATCTTCCAGAACTTGAATAGCTTTTCTTACTTTATACTCTGTTGTAGACAATATATCCTTCTTCAACACCAAGAATTATCCAACCACCTGAAGTGTTACTAAAAGATGAATAACTTTCCCAAAATGCATTAGGAAGTTCTTGGGCCTTTTTTAGTTCAATATAATATTTTTCATGAACATCCTCTAGCCATTCTTTCAAATCTACAGATGTTAGTTCTTCCGGATTTATCGTTGTCTTCAAATAATCTCCCTTCCACACAATATTCAATATAAACATGACTGCCTACATAAAGGTGTGCTAACCTAATTATAGCATTTATATAGTTCTTTCAACATCTTATTATTCTAGTTGTAATCTTAATAATATTCTTAACTAACCATCACCTTATAGGTTTCTTTACATAAATAATAACAGAATATCTAAATATTTCAAAGTTTTGAAATTTCATTCCAAAAACAATTATATTCTAGCTGCTTTTATGATTTTCTTCCAAACACATCTATCACCCCTCTAAACTCCTCTTCCAGCACTCCCCAGTCAGTGTTCCTGTCATCTTCCATTGCTTCTACAGTCGCCTTATAATATTCCAGTTTCTTTTCTATATATTTATTAATCACCTCAACTCTTGGGCCTTTTTGGGCTTCAGACATCTTTATCTTCTTTGCAAGCAGATCTTCTACTGCCGCCTTCATATCTTCCTCAAGAACAGCATTAATTAATTCATCAAAAAGTACCGGTGGCGGGCATTTTCTTTCATCTATCCATTTACAGGCAAGAATAGGTCTAAGTACATAAAAATACTTTTTGTAATTTACCATATCCTCACATAGATACTCGTGGTAATTCTTATTTGCTGTACCATAGTAATGATAAAGAGCTGACTTACATGAAAAGTACTTTGATGCTGTTCTGGCATAGATACTCTTCCATTCATCCGTAGTATAATACACTATAGGCGAATTGCTCCACTCAAATAATGTCGCATTTGATTTGTGAAAATGCTTCAATGCCTTTTTTATATCCCAACCATTGATATCAAGCACCTCGTTTAATTCCCAATCAATAAAATCCTTGTTCTCACGAAGTGATAAATAAAAGTTTTTATTTCTTACATAGATAAATCTTACATCATAGTCACTATCCGGTGAAGCAAAACCCCATGCTCTGCTGCCGGATTCTATAGCATGTAAAACTTTTATATTTTCTTTTTCTTCTATCTCTCTGAGCTTCATGCAAATCAGTTCTTCTATATTTCCTTCAAAATTCTCATATCTCATCTCGAATCACCTTTTCATTTATTGTCATTACCAGTTCCTGAACTCTTTTAAAATCCGGATCATCCGGAAGATCTGTGTGCTTAGCTGCATAATGTAGACGTCTTTCATACTCTCTCATCATATCATAGAAGCTGTCCGAAAAAGTACCATGCTCATTTTGAAACTTTCCAAAACGTATATCCATCAGCAGATCATGTTCCTTTTCTCTATATGTATTGATTTCTCCGCTTTCCAATATATCCAGAGCCATAATAAACAATCTGATAAGATGCATGGCATGTTTATTCAGATGCAGATCGTCCTTCTTTTTATTTCTCTTTCCTATTTTCTCATAATCTTTTACAACATTTGACATTGTATTCCACATACTTGCGTAATATCTTAAAGGATAATGATTCAACTTTGCATTGATAAATATCTCTGTTTCAAGCTCCGGATTAACTGCCTTGTCAATAAAAATCTCCAGACTTCCGCTTTCAAAGCTCTTATAGCTTAAGTTAAAACTGTACATTGCATTCTTTACTGAATTAAAAATATGCTGCTCTTTTTCACTCTGAGGAAATGTATCCCTGGCCAATGCATTCTGCAATCTTCTTAACTGAGCATCCGCATAGCCTCCAAATGACTGAATAGCCCTTTTGGATAAAAACAATCTTTTGTTATCAAGAAGCATCTGTCCTATATCATTAAGATAGAGATAATTATCCTGTGAAAGCCCCAATAACTCTATTGTATTCGGATTGCAACTTAAAAGTAAATTCACCATTTTATTGAATGCATAGATAACGGTATCAGTATTATCGTCCACATACTGTTCAAATTGTGTAAGTCCTATAAGGTCTGATTTTTGATTAAGTGTAATTCCTCTTATATCTATATCACTGCCTTCTATATTTGTCCCATATGCATAGCTTCCTGCCAGTCCAAGAAGTATCACATGCTTACCAAGATGCTCATTAGTATTTATAAAATTATATTCGGGTTTATTCAAAATCGCTTTGTAGTCGGTCATAATATCTCCTTGTGGTACTTTAAGAATAACTAAACTATTACATTACGTAGGAGTCAATAGCTTTTATAACAAATTTTCATGTAACAATGATTATGATTCATTCCAGCTATTTCAAACATTCACTAACATAATCTTCTATATCAAAAATCTCAAATTTAGATTCCTTGCTTAAATACAACGGATGATGTGGATGACCTTTCTTTGACAACTTTCCGGTCCTCACCCATTGCACATCATATTTCTTTCCAATCTGAATCATATCTTGAAGGCACTGCTTAAGATATGGTCGTTTCTCAATGATTGTTCCCCAAGCTGCCCATATAACAGGCATTTCACCTGCATTCTTCAACATATAGTGAAATGCTTTCATATTCTCTATATGAAGGTTCTCATTAAAGACCTTATCCATATCATCAGGACGTGTTGCTCTCTGCGCATACACATTAAACATGATAAATGAATCAAAACCATTACTGATTGCCAATCGGGCAACTGATTTTAATGTATTATCAAGATCATCCGGTTGTGCTGTTGAAGGATTAATTCCAATGGTAATCAAAGGTTTATTCCCTACTGTACCCAAAATATAACGATATTCTGAATAAAAGTTAGGCACAAAAATCCACTTATTTCTATCATATTGAGTTTCTATATTGTCCATAAGTGCATTTTCAAAGCCAAGTATCTCAACTTGACCGCTCTCGTTACTTGGTATATGCATAAGTATATTCTCCTTACTCGTATCTAAACACTTCTCATGCTCCTAGAGTCTCATTTGTATATTTGAACAGAACCGGACTTAACTACATGATATCATACTGACGATCAAGAATTGTTTCCTTAACAATAAGATCAATATTCGCCCATTTCCAGATATCTTTATTATCTAAACCTGAATTATAAATAAGCTCAAATAACTTGTCATGGAAAGATTCTCCCATATTCTCTAGTTGATCTTCCAATGATATCTCCAGTGACGACATTTTGAGACTTTCAAATAGTGATGCTGACTCTGATTCTTTCACATCATTAAGAGTTACTTCTTCATAATATGCTCATTCATCCCGGAAATCGTCTTCTTTGAACATTCTTCTTTGCACATTCTTGGAACTTCTCTCTTTATATTCAGACAAACTCTTTTTGCTTACATAATTTTCATCTATGTAAGAATCAATCTCTCCCATCAACTGTGACGAAAGCTGAAACGAATGCTTATCAAATACTACAAGCGTAATATTCATCTCATTATCCATCAGAAATTTTCTAAAGACACTGACTGCAATCTGTAATGCTCTATCCATTGGGAAGCCATATACACCTGTTAATATGAGTGGGAACGCAATGCTTTAGCATTTTAGTTCTTCTGCCTTATCCAGTGAATTCTCATAAATAACAACGCTCCAAAATATCAAATTCGTCACTGTTGCCATCAATCCACTTAGGTCCTACAGTATGAATAATATATTTTGCATGAAGTCGAAATGCAGGAGTTACTGCCACTTCACCTCTTTCAATATTTCCAATTTTACTACATCCTACTAATAGCTCTTCCGTTCCCGCCGCAGTATATATCGCTGTATCAGTTCCTCCACCATATGTTGGTCTTGGATTGGCAGTATTCAGGATTGCATCTGCTTTTACATTAGAAATATCATTTCTAATGATGTGAAATGGCTTCCAAATATGTTACCGTTTTCCCATGTTTCTTTGCATATTCAATCTCAGAGATGGTACTCTCTCCGATATATCCTCCTACGTTAATCACATAAATGCCATATGCCATATCTATCTTTCTTTTATGCATATCATCAATCATTTCTTTTGTATCGGTTAACGTGCCTTCGTCCATATTTTCCCATACTTCTTGATCACCTGTATGACCGAAAAGTCCAACAGATATGACAATATTACCTTCAAGCGTAAGTCTTTTCTGTGCTTCAATAAATTCGTCTTTAAAATGTGTACTACCACATAGGGTAATAACCGGATATTTTCCGACCACTGTACCACCTATTAATCTAAATCAAACGTATTCTCTATTATTTGTTGGATATTCGCTGCATCAAGTCCACCGCTTGCATCATCCTCCGTCACGATGAGATTCTTTCCTTCTACTATTCCATTCTTTTCATAGAATTTCTTTTTATCTTCCCATCTCTGACGATATGTTCCATCAGTCATCATTCCACAGTGTTCCCAATACCAGACCACGCCAGTATCATAATCTTCAATTTTGAAGTCTGGACGTTTAACTCTTCCTTCCAGTACAAGCTCCGGCTCATATTCATAATCTAGTCCATTATAATGAAGTGCATTTGCGATAATCACTTCAGACTTAGATCTTACAAGTTCTCCACGTACAGTCTTATGAATAAGTTTTTCTTCATAGAATTTATCTCCAGACTGCACAATCTGTGGACGTAAATCAGGTCCGTTTGGCTCTCCCTTATAAACATCTCTAAATAAATCGGTAAACCTTGTAGCAATTGCTGAGTTCGCAGCTGTAGAATACTTCATCAAATGATACGGTTCCTGATTATACATAATCACAATCTTATCAAGTTGTCTTGTAAGTGCTGTATAAAGCATTTCTCTTGATAAAATTTGACATGGTTCTGATAAAACCAGTATCACAGTGCCAAACTGACTACCCTGTGCTTTATGTACTGTCAATGCATAAGCAAGCTCCAAGTTTGCAGTTCCATTCTCTTCATCAAAATCTCGTCTATCAAAAGAATATTTATATCCCTTCTGAGATGAAAATACTACATGCATGAAATTATCGTCATTTTTCCTTGCTTTAGAGTAATCACCACAGGCTATACCAATTTCACCATTAGCCAAATAATTTCTTGCGCCTTCATCGTTTGGATATGCCTCTTTTGCTGAAGTATTTACTAAATTGATAACTTTATCTCCATATACAATACCTTCCGGTCCCAAACTGTTTGCGATTCGCTTTCTGGCTCCCCAGTATTTTGATACCTCTAAGAATTTTTCTCTGTATTTTAGATGAATCATTCGATTTATATTCATAACACCGTGCGGCATATTACGAACTGGAGCTAATATCTGCCATTTTTCCACATACTCTGCTGCATCCACATTGAAGAAAATACCATAGTTACCCTTTGTTCCACCCAACGACAAATCAAAACTTTCTTGATCATATATATCCTTCATACCTGTTTCTTTTGCCATGATTTCCAGTAAATGTGTCTCAAGTTCTTCTTTTGTACTCCACTGTACAAATTCAATATTCTTATCACCTTTACCTATAATTTCAGCAATTACATCATCATCCGGAACATCTTCTGTGTTAGTGAACATTTTTGATAGACGTACATCCTTACGAATGCCATTAGTCTGCTGTCTACGATTTACTGTCAACTCTCCATAATGTTCACATACTCTTGGAAATACTCCATCCTTTAATTTCAACCGGAGCATGTATACCAAATCAACAAATGGTCTACCTGCTCCTATTGGCGGAAGCTGATTCGGATCTCCAACAAAAATAATACGTCTTGCCTTTTTTAATGCCTGCATCAATGCACCAAACATTTCCTCTGTCAGCATAGATGCCTCATCTATAATAACGGTCTCAGGCACATCTGCAAAATTTGCATCTGATAGCACATATCTCATATCATTCCAGTCAAATCTCTGACTTCGCACCAAAAACTGAGCAACGTTGAGTGCAGTAAATCCTTTCCCTTCCTCTCCCATACTCTCTAAAAGTCGTACCGTTGCTTTTCCGGTAGGTGCTAAAAGTAAAACACCTCCATCTTTAATCGTAGGATGACTGCACAATACAGATAAAACTGTAGTCTTTCCTGTTCCTGCATCTCCTACAAGCACAGTAATTCTTGACTCGGCTAATTCTGCAAGAATAGCCGCCTTTTCTTGACGTGCTTTTTCTTCCGATTCTGATATCAGTTTACCATTATTAAACTTATCATCAAGCATCTTCCTCCAGTCAGCCTCAACTGGAAGCTTTGGTGCGTTCAATCTTCTACTGATACGTTTTTCAATGATATCATCAAATTCCTGAAATCTTACTAATTTATAATATTCTGTGCCATCCTTCATTTCTCTCTTGATAATCTCAAGCAACATAAATTTCTCGATTGCTTTTACTATATCTTCTGTAACATGACATGCCGGATCGAGCACTTGATTCTTCATTTCCTCAACCAGATTTGCACAAGGCATAATAGTATTTCCATTAGATGCAGCCTTTTCCATCACAGCGATTGCAAGTGCTCTTACCCTACGTTCATCATTATCAGATGATAGTTTAGATGGAGCCTCCAATGGATACTTTTCCATGATAGATGAAATTGGAAATACCGCTCTATCTACCTTCTTTACAGAAATAAATAATTCGTCTACTTTAAGTCTTGTCTGCTCATAAAGTATGTATGGATTTTCTATTATCTCCTTATCTGTACATTCAATACGATTTTTCAACCTTTCTCCCTGAGCAAAAAGTATTTTTGCCTGATTGATTGATAAAGAGAGTCTCGACAAAAGTCTGAAAAGCTGCTTTCTTTCATCAGACATTCCCTTCCATGTCTTGACAATTATTGGTGTAATTTTCTCTACAAGAGATTCTGATACGACATTTTCCGGATGATCAAAGAGTTGATCTACCAATTCCCATATATTATCCTTGTCTTCCGTCTTTTCTTTAATTTGTTTTGCCATCAATACTCCAAGCGGTATTTCCATTGCACTAAGCATAGCTCCTAAACCCGGAAATGCTCCACGGTCTTTCCAAACTTCTGCTAACCTTTCGTTCAACCATGTCAAAACATTACTGTAATCCTCATCCAAGCAATTATTGATTATTTCAAATGCCTTAATGCATGATAGAATGACATCAATCACCGCATCATGACTTACATGTTCTGATGCAAATGAAAATTCTGCAAATGCATCATCTGGTGCGTATACTGTTATCGACTCTATGTTAAATTCGGGATGTAATTCTGCATATTCCATCATCTGTTGATATGGAATTACAAATCCATCCTTATGATCTAGCCTTATAGAATGGCATACTTGTGTTTCCCAAGTCATAGAACGCAGCTCTCCCTCATCTGTATGCTTATGTTCTACTGCCGGTACAATTCTCTTTATATGTCCCATTCCAATAATTACTCTACGAGAATCTTCTACAAAAGGTACCTGCTTCGCATAGGCAATGCACAAAGACTCATCAGGAATAATATCACCATAAAAATAATCAAAAATTGCTCGGTGATTAGATGCTTCCTGTATCCATGCGGTATGGAATGATAGAACAGGTTCCACTGCCGAATTATATCGGATTCCGTACTCCTCAGATAATTTTTCCATATTATCCTTAACCATCCATGCAAATGGTCTAGCCGGAAACGAATGTGCAGGATAGACTATTTCCGTCGGCAGAAAATGTCTATGTGTAGCTACGTTATATTTCTTATATGGATGCTCTGTTACTTTTACCAAATCGACATCCGACATAAATGCTCCGCCTTCTGCAATACATGGTAACTGACCTTCATTTTTCTGCATACATTGACCACATAGTTCACATTCTCTTGCATCATCGCGATTCTCATATATATTTTTTAATCTTAGGCACGAAATATTACTATCCGGGTGTTCACATACAGTTCCATCCCATCCATGATCATGCCAAGGTACTCTTATAGATAAATGTTGTGCCATACTACTGCACCATCCTTTTATAGTATTCCGGTGATTTCATATTCCCGGTTCTGGAATATAACAATATCCCCTATCTTATGACCTACAAATGCTTTATGAAGAGGGAACTTGTCGGGCTGCAACGTATTATCATAAACCTCACCACCTGCAAATCTCTTTTTGTATGTAATAAAGCAACCCGCACGTGCCACATCCTCGTAGAGGGCGGCTGACGGTTCGTCTTTTTGTACTTGTTCTACAAACGATGATCTCACCGGCTGTAACAATTGTCCACTTACTTCGCCATCTTCATCCATTTCCTGTGGTGTTCCGTACTCAGAAAGGAGTCGGAAAATTTCCTGAATTTCAGCAATATGAGTCTGCGTAAAATGTAATGCAAGTTCACTATTAATTTCAATAATATATTCATTTTCGTCTGCATCAACATCCAAACTTAGAATTGCTGTTCTCATCTGTTGCTTAAATGTATCCTTATTTACGTCACGCACTGCTTTATATTTCGCAGCACAGTTTCTACAAGTACAGATATTAAGCTGTGGCATTTCTATTCCGTAGTTTGCAATTTCTGAAACCTCTGCATTTGCAAAAGGCTCCTTGCATATCTGACAGATTCTAATATCGCTATCATTCGTATACATACCCATAGCATATGCTCGTACTGTCTTTGGCGATCTACTTGTTCGGATCTGTCTCCACACTTTTTTATAGGTTGTAGGGTCTGCACAATAGAACTGCTCCTGAACATGGCGAACTAAGTTTTCCAAATTTTTCACTCTGTTCTTAGGAAATTCTGTATCTTGCCAACTATTTGCATCAAAAACTTCCTCTGATTCCTCAGGCTCATCCCATGAATCTGCCACTGCACCAGGCATAACAACTTCTCTTCCTAACTCACGAGCGAGTCGCTTCAAAAGCACCATCTTGTACTTCTTATCAAGATTTCCTACTTGCTGGAATGTATCAGCAGTATTATCTGCCTCTTTTTCGGTGAATCCAATAATTTTATAGGCTACCTTTTCGCCACTAATTCCCTTATAAATAGCAGGATTTAAGTCATATCGTGAGAGTTCAGACGGTCTACATACCTCATTATTTTTGTTATATAGCCAATTTGTTCTTCTTACTGAATATGTAATAACACCGGCTGCTTCTAAAGCCCCCTCATACGGATTGTTTTTTCTATATCTTCTCTTTCCTTCCAGTTTCTTATAAATTGCCAGTAATAATTTTAGTGCCTCTACAGATTTCTCTTGTGCTAACCCTTCCTCTGGATATTCCTCGATGTAATATAAATTATCTTCAAGTCCTTCGATATCAATGTTTGGACAGTATTCACCGATAGCGACCCAATGACCATCACCAACTCCATCTTCTCTTCTACACCCTTCGGTAACCGGAGAACTAATAATGCCTAGTTTCTTTAATTTACTAAGTGGTATATCGTGTTCTTCATAAAATGCTTCATCAACTAAATCATATTCAAAGTCTATGCAAAATTCGTTCTCCTCTTCCGTCTCTTCCTTATAAACGCCCTGATAGTAGATACTCAGATCAATTCCTTCGTCTGATGTTTTAAGATATGTTTTTCCAGGAATAGAGAATAAATCTTCTCCGTTTGGGTCAGTTACTTTGATGATGTTGGCATCTTTAAGCATCTCTGCTATTTCAGTTACATTTCCGGTATCTTCTATTAAATCCAATATTTGTTTTATGTCCTCAACATACTCTGCTTTAAAATCATTAGGATTTTCAAAAGCAAGTAGTTCTCCTACTTCGACATATTTCTTTATTACTTTTTCTTTTATGTATTGAAAATTGTTAAATTCATGAATCTGAAATTCATTCATCAACACATTCTTAAACTGTGTAGCAATATCTGTCTGCACAAGTGCTGACTGCATGACACTTTTATACTCACTTGATGATCCTAAATATATAGAAAGCTGACCATCTACATATGCAGGAACTAATTTCCCCAATCTATTTAAAATAATTGGAGCTTTTCTAAATTCCTTCCATGCCTTGTCTATTCCATTTCGAATAGTCTGCTCATATGGACCGCTTCTTGTCCAAGAGATGCTTGTTTTATATACATCAACACGATTATCCGATAGGAAATCATAAAAATCTTTCAGTGCGTCACTATTTGCACCGGACTTTCCCATATGTTCATCTGGCAATCGTTTCATATCAATTGCAAGCTGCTGCAATCCATAGATTTTGATTTTCAAATCCTGGTTCAACCACATGAAATAATCAGTGAAATTCACTTCCCTTTCGTTGTTAAATGCAACAAAATCACCAACATATGCTAACGCTGTCTTAAACAAAGGTTTCTCACTAAAATCACCAATTCGAAATGGTACAGGAATTCTCAACTCTGAAGGCTTATGATACTCACCTTTCCTATCAGGAATCAGCCCATTTTCAATAATAGCTTTGGTTACTTTTTCCTTTAATCCAGGGATTGTGTGATTTGTAGATTCATCCTTAAATGCTGACATCACCACTCTTCGCAAAAATCCTTGTGTGATTAACTTTCTATCAGCCAAGTCGATCATTGAATCTGCTATTAAATCCCCAAGCTTATCAAATAAATCACTATTGAATGCTGAAGGAGTCATTAGTTTCTCTCTTGACACAGCTGTCTCAAAGGAGCCATGAATTAGAAATGGTAAATCCGTATTATCTCTCGTTGGAAAATATACCCATATATTTGATTGATCCACCTCATTAACATTGTCTGCTCTTGCATTAACTTTATATACAACAGATACCTCTGCGTTTTTCATTTCATCGTGATCAAACACCTTTTTATATTTCAAATAGCGAGATATATCTTCTTTATTGCCATAATCAGTACCTACAATACGACATGTGATAAGCCTTGCATCAGTTTCCTCCACCTTGAGTGTAATCATGGCATGTTTGCCAGTATCTCTATTAACCCAATACAAGTTCTGTATATGTGTTAGAAACAGTAGAATTTCACCTTCTAATTCATTAAGCTTTTGAAGCACATCATCTCCTGGCACTGCTTCTAACTGGCCTTTCCGACCATATTTCATAAAAGGAATAACTATCTTCGTAAGGTGCTCTGACACAGAAAAAGGCGTAAAAGAACCACCACTAGCTAGTTTACAAGTGATACTTTCCTTTTCCGCCTGACAATTCCATCCTTCTATAATTTCTACCGGCAAAAGATATTTGGTAATCTTAAATGCCTCATCATCAGAGTAAATTTCCGGCTGATAGGTATATTTGAATACTGATTTGAATCCCATACCAAATCTACCAATAGATGACGCATCATCTCTATCTTTTGTTCCCATCAACATTGAAGATACACCAATAGCATCAGCTTCACTAAATGGTCTTCCATTGTGATAAAATACAAGTTTATCGCTGTAATACTCAATTACAACCTTACCGGCTTCTGCATCTTCTGCATTCTGTAATAATTCATATACAAAATGGTTGCTATCTGAATAATGACCGGCAAGTAATGCCTCATATTTCTGTGGCTCCTCCGTCATTCCATACCAATCATGTTTATTTTTAGCGTAAATCGCATTATAGTCAATTTTACCCATAAAAGTTACTTCTCCATTCCTTCCGTATCAGCAGGGACATTTTAGCCCCTGCCAAAGGAATTACTCTACATGTAGCACACCCTTAATAAGTGGCTGTGTCAAAATATCTGCTTTCTGAATTGTCTCATCAAGCACTTTTTTTTGTTCCTCATAACCTTTTAATAAGTTATCTAACTGAGCAGTTCTCATTCGTATAATTCTTTCGTCTGTTGCACCGGCAATCTGACCCCGAATAATCATCTCTCGTTTTGTTGTTGTCTGTCTAAGCTGCTCTACTCTGTATTCGCAAGATTCTTTTACTGACTGGATATATTCTTCCTTTGCAGCTTGCCAACTGTCATAATGTAACGAATCCATCGAGTCCCATCTTGCAGAATGTGGAATATCATCAAAAGCATAGTCTGATGCAAATTGCAAATATGAAAGAATACTATTCTCTACATACTCATTTTCACTTATTGCTTTTAATTTGATATCAGGTCTAAGCCCTACATATTTCCATGCATAAATCAGGAATTCATAATCACCTGCCGGAAGGCTTTCATCTGAAACACTAAGTCCAATTACACATGGAAGCTGCTTGCTTTCATACTGTGCCGCCTGAATAACAAGGGGATGCATCTGTGTTAAGAATGTTACATCTCGATTATCCTTCGCAGTTGCTGCATCATATGTAACCCTTAACTGAGCATTATTAGATTTCAAATATGCATTCCACAGTTTTGTTGCATTATTTGTATTCACTAAATCAATCTTACCAAGCCCGTCTCTCAACTTTGCTCGCTTATCTGCAGCAAGACGCATTGTACAAAGCTCAGTGTTCTTATTTGATCTGATATACTCACCTTCGCCCAAATAATCCACCAAAAATAAATCCACAAGATTTTTAATGCTATCTGGTGAAATCCATGAGTTTTCAGCATCTTGGACATTTTTATTCTGAATGAAATTTGAAAGATCAAATCCATACAAAGACTTCTCTTCCTGTTCCAATCGATTGAGCTCCCGGACTTTCATGACTTCATTATCTGCCATCTTTTCAATCTTCAATTCTCTCTCTTCATCCGTGAGTTCCGGATCAAACATGATTTTGAAAATCTGTTCACTAATATCTCCTAAAATATCAGAGCAATCACCAATACTTGCTTCAAAGACTCCAATCTTTGACAAACATCTGTCGTGTATTACAGCATCAATTGTTCCTTCTGTAATCATATTATAGATTTTTACTGTCTTACTTGTCTGACCTCGACGATCAATACGTCCGATTCTCTGCTCAATTCTCATTGGATTCCATGGCAAATCATAGTTAATCATGGTATCACAGAACTGATAATCTAAGCCTTCACATCCTACTTCTGAAAACAGTAAAACATCAATCGCATCCGGCTCTTCTCTATCTTTTTGGAATCTAGCACGTATATGATATCTTTCCTCATCTGGCACAGAACCATCAACCTGTGCTACTCGATATCCTTTTTTCTGTAGATGTTTTCTTACATATCGCAAAGTGTGTCTAAAGGAGCTAAAAATGATCACTCTATTATTTTCATCCTCTTGTTTACGGTCAATGACTTCATACAGCTTTTCCAACTTTGGATCATATTCCGGTAAACTTGATGTTAATGTCGCTATTTCATCTGCAAGTTCAAAAATTGAGTTTTCATCATCAGAGTTCATACTTAAGTCAAACTCAAATAATTCACCATCCTCTTGTACTTGATTCAGACGTTTTTCAACCAAATCATTTAAGAATGGTGCTAATCCATAGATACAGCTTGCAGCTTGTCGCATAATAGTACACATCATGAATCGTACCGATCTACTACCATGGATAGCAGCCAAAGAATTAGCCTCAAAATCAATTAAAGCATCATAGATATCTCTCTGATTCTCTGTGAATGGTACATTTACTGTCTGTGTACGTCTGATACAGAAATCTTCGATATCTCTACGTCTTGTCCTTGTAATAATACTGTTGAAGGAATGCAGACTCTCAATCATACTGATAGCTTCAATTTTTTCTTCTCTAGTTATCTCATCACGATCAACTAACTCAAATACTCTTGCAAAATTAGGGTTATGCTGAATAACATTTCTTCCCCAACTTGTACTTAGAATATGAGATATTTCTTCTTTTGCCTGTTCCTGCCACCCTTCTGCCTGATTTCTTACTGCACGAAGTAATGCGTTCACATATGCATTCGGTTCTGACATTGTCTTAAAAGTATCTTTGTCAATCACTACGTCAGGTCGAAGCAAATTTAATAATGTATATAAATCATTGTTACTATTTTGAAGTGGTGTTGCAGTCAAAAATACAACTGCATCTGCATTACGTGTAAATAATTCGACACCTTGATATGCCCACGTATTTGCATTGCGGATATTATGAGCCTCATCCACAATCACAAGATCAAAATGTGGTAAAGGATCTAACTGCTGCAATCCCTTTTCCTTACGTTTCTTGCTAGTCTGAGCCTCGGTTCCCATAATAATATCTTCTCCCAAAAGAGAATATGGAATGATTGTTTTTCTGTGTCTCTCAGGCCATTCTCCATCCCTATCTGTCTCTGAAATTGCTTCGACAAGATTTCTACCATCTAACTGTGTAAAATTCTCATCAAAACGCTTCATTTCCATTTCCCATTTACGCTCTGCAACCAGAGGTCTAGGACAAATGATAAGAACAGAGTTGATATTAGAACGTGCTTCCATTTCTTTTAGGATTAGACCTGCCTCAATAGTTTTACCAACACCGACATCATCTGCAACAAGCAATCTTGGACTATCTGCCTTAATCATCTTTAATGCCGGGCGGAACTGATAAGGAACAAAATCTATACGTGCTGCATTTAGAGAGTACAGATTGCTAGATCCCGGATTATTAATTTGATATGCGGTAAGTGCAGAACGTACCTTTGTAAGTGTAAGATGTTCTGTCAGACTCAAGTTTTCTTTTAAACGAATCTGTTCTGCATAAAAGGTCTGTGGTCCATTATTAATCCAAACCGTGTATTTTCCATTATCTATGCCAATTACAGCCCCGGTAACACTAGGGTCACTGACAAGGCAAACTACGCTACCAGCTGTAATAGTACCTGGTTCACTTGATATATTTGTTTCTGACGAGCTTGAAGCTACCACTATATTGTTCTTTTGTAAAGGTATTGCTTTATCCTGAATATCTACATCATCCTCTACATCAATGATAAAGACTTCCATATCTCTTGTCTCACTCATAGGTGCATCAAAAGCCTGCATTAACTCAATAATAACCTCTACATCGCCAATTACCTTTTCCTTAGAAATCTCCCGGCTGCTTATATGTGCCCAGCTATTACGAATTTCCATCATCTGGCGAATTTTGTTACGCTCCTTACTATTTACAAAGAACGAACTTGTAATAACAAACCAGTTACGATCAAACACACGAAGAAGTGCTGCAAGATCTAGTCCAGATATATCCGTGATATTATTATTTATAACTTGCTCTCTTTGCAACGTAGAGAGGTTATTAACCACAAGTTCTTCCCACCATTTATCAGTAAGCTTAGGGAGTTTATCCCCAAGCCACTGACTCATTTTTACTGCAAGCTGGTGTGAATATGTATTAATCTTACCAATCATGTAATTATCATCCATACTTATACCCCACTTTCTTCATCTAAAAATCTAAAATCTGCAATATCTATTTCAAATTTATATCTGTGCAATTCCTTCGTTTCATCATCTTGGTCTGCAATGACAAGGAAATAATCCTGCGTTCTGTTGTATCTCCCATTCTTTTACAACCTTCATTAATCTGGATATTGTAAATTTCTTCTGCATAGGCAGCATTGCCATCATACCAGAACACGATTTTTCTCTCATTCCCAGATAATAGGTTATTTAATTTATCCTGTATTTCTTGTATTTCCATCTATGGAGCCACCTTTCCTTCGTTATTGTCAGTCTCATAAAACTTAAAGATTGGATATTGCTGGAAAGCTTCCCTATCTTCATCACTTAAAGAGTTATATTCCACTCTTGCCATTCTATGATTTCCCAGTAATATGTTTGCCCCTAATCTTATCTGTGTATTTTCATCCTGTGTAAGATTTGACAAGTCTTTTATCTCTTCGTCGCGCAACTCTCGGGTTCTTAACACACACTGAAATAAATTTAATGTATATATAGGACTAGGTTCATCACTTTGTATTAACCATTCACATAAATTCTGTGCCAATGTTATAAGCTCTGTTCTCCTTGTATTATCATAAGCTTTTATCATTTCTAACAAGCACAGATTCGTCCTTTCGTAATGAGCTTTGTTATAATGTTCTTTGAATGACTTTTCAATCAACGATATACCTATATTGGATGCTTTTTCGTAATCAGATGCTCTCATAATGCAAAACTGAGATGTATCATTTCTTCCTTCGGCATCCAATTTACAGTGCATTTCTGTCCTAAAATAATCCTTTATCTTATATGATCCATTGTCCTGCTGCCTTAATAGAAGCATGAGATGTAAATTCCCTACCTCAAACATTCCAAGTAGCGGCAAATCTGTCTCATTGAAAAATATTTCTTCATCGTGCAACACTGATTTTATAAAAATCTCAAGATCACAGAGTTGCTTTTCTGTTGCTTTCTCTACATCAAACGAATCTTTTACTCCCATCTGCTCCAAAAAATTCTTAATTTCATAGAATTTTTTCAGCTTTTCTTCCATACCTTGATTAGAGAACTTTTTTAATTCTTTCTTCGTTGGACTCATAGAAAATTTATCCTCATCGAAATAAATTCCCTCATCTACAAGCATATCCATTAAAAACTCTATGCTATGTATCTGCTCATCTAGTGTTCCCTTCAAATCATACTTAAAGGTTGCCTTCTCCTCAGAAAATATTATTTTTAAAGACGGTCCCACCTTGACAGAATCACTTCCATCTTTCGATTTTTCGATTGAAATTTTGTCGTAGTACAGCTTTCCATTGGCATATACATTTGCTTCCACTTCTGTACACATAGACTCTATATTGGAGAGATATTGTATTGGAAAACGTAAACCACTTTCCTCATTCTCCATATATAAATAGAGTTCATTATGCATTAGAATTGAAAATGGATCATGCACATCATACCCTCTGGCTGTAAAATTACAGTTCATTTTTATATTGTCTGGCCCAAGCAATTTGATAATTTCTGGAACCTCCCAATTTTTGCCAGTAGTATTCAATACAGCCTGTTTTTTGCAATCTTTTATGAAGTTTATAACCAAATTCTCGAAATCATTATTCTTTCCCGGTAATGGTTTCAACATAATATTTATATTTGAACCACTGCAAGGTAAATTCAAATAGTTGTTAAGCAAGTACGGAGTAAGTGATGCATAAAAAATCTTTTTACTTCCATCATTAGAAAGTTCAACGACAAAGTATATGATTCCACCATCATTTCGGTAACTAATCATATTATTTCTATCAACCGGATAGGTTCTGCCATTTTTGCTCAACCTTTTCAATAGCTTTCCCTTTACCTGTATGGGTGCACGTCCAATCATGTTGTCGTTACTTTTTGATTTGTCTGAATAAGCATAAATAAAGCCATCCCATTTAGGTTCTTTGTCACCTTCATTGATAAATTGAGACAACAGTTCTGTTAATGCTATTCTACTTTTTATTTCCGACGTTGCTGCTGTCTCAATATCCAATTTATCTCTCCTTAAGCCTTTGCTAATACGTTAATTGTCTGCTTCTTTTCTCCTTAGATGGATACTTCGATTCCTTGGAACTTTGCATAATTCTCATTTGCTCCATCATCAAGATCCAATTCAATTCGCTGCTGTGCCACGTGCGATAAAGCCTGATAGTATGTACGGATTTCAGCAAGCTGCTTTATGTACTTATCTCTTTGTTTTGTTGCTTGAGCTCGGTCAACAGCACTTCCAGATGTTAAAATGACATATTCAGCATTTTTAAGTACATTTTCAATTGCATTTTGAGACTTTACTAAATAATCAGTTCGAATTATGCCTACCGTATCTTTATTATATCTGTACATATAAACTAAACACTTAAAGCCATTTCCTTTACAAGCGTCAAATAACCAATAAATTGGTCGTTTACCGACATCATTAACTGTCTAAGTTACAGTATGATCTTTAAAAAACTCTGTAATGAAATATTTGTGTAATTTTGACCTTGAGCTATCTCCCTTTACATCTAGGGAATTTGCTATAAATTCTAGATTTCTTTCCAAGGTGTTTTTTCACAATATTACCTCAACAAATATTCTGCAACACCTCTACAGATACAGTTTCACCTTTTCCCATCTTTGCAATAGTAGCTGAGCTAATACCTAACTTCTCTGTAAGATCCTTTTTATACATATTTTTGTCAATCACGAGTTTCAATAATCCGTTATAAGAAATTGCCATAATTCCTATTACCTTTCCTTTATCGTCAAAACGGTTACAATAACGTACAGTCTAATAGGAATTATACTATAAAACGCAAAAAAATCCATGATAGCTTTTAGATATCTAAAGATTTTTTTCACCAAGGTGAAATGTCACTTTTCAATCAAAAAATCTCAAAATAAGGCTCAATAATAAGGTCAAAAAAAGAATCAGGATTAAAATTTCTCCATCCTGATTCCAATTTTAAACTATTATATATCCCATAAAACGGACACGTACTAATGATTTTCGATTATTGTAACATCCTTACAATTTTGCACCTTTATCTGTTGATCTATTTCCTCTTGGTTGTTTTCTAATATACCTGATGATGCCAATACCTCAACAATGATATATAGCATAATTCAAAGTGCGATACCTCATAACCTGACACCACAAAAATTTCTTACATTTATTTTTGATACAATACAGTCCGGTAGAGATGCTTCGCTCTTAGTACCTTAGTCAGATGAGATTCCTGAGAGTTGTAAAAATAAAAAGTCGTAGGATTAGAATGATAAGTTCTAGTTCTATGACTTTTTTGCTCTATGTGTACTTAGCTTGACACTTACTTAAAGAGCTAATTTAGTCCTACCTAAATTTCAATATTCAGTTTTCACCACTCTTCATGTGTATTTCAAAACACTATCAAATAGGTTACATCTTGTTACCGACATACTGCTAAAACGGGAATCTGCTTAAATATATATATCAATTAGAATGTTGAAGCATTGCTATTTCAATACATATACATTATCTTTACATATACAATCATTGACTATATTTCATCCCTAAAACAATTATATGCTAGCTACTCTTAAGATTTTCTTCCAAAAATATCTATCAACTCTCTAAACTCCTCTCTTTTTCGCCACATTATCGCACAGTAAATAATTGTATACATAGTTTGACATCACACACCCCCGCTCAAAGTTTATTTATATCCTTCTTCTTATAGATATCTTTCACCTACTCCTATTTTTCTTCTACAATTTTACCACATATAGCCCCCTTATAACATCAAAAAAGCTGCTGCCAAACAGATAAAATATCTATCCGGCAACAGCCACTTATCCATTAAATAGATTACTTGCCAAGTCTTGCCTTACCTAAAGCATCTGTAGCTATAATAGCCGCATACAACTCATAAGGTGTTACGTCTCCGGCAAGGTTATGTATTGTTTCTCCCTTTACGCAGGCATTCTTTGCTATAGTATGAAGATCCTCATCTGTAAAATCTCCAAGCTCTGCAAGTGTAATAGGCAGTCCTACTTCAAGACAGAAATTCTGTATATCCTCAAACTCGGCCTTATCGGCACACTCAAGTGTAAGCTGTATCAAAGTACCGAATGCTACACAATTACCATGATATGCCTCATGTCCGCCAAGTGAAGTAACTCCGTTGTAGAATGAATGAGGAGCCGCACAGTTTACATTATCTGCTCCTACACCTGATAGGTAAACTGTAGCCTCGATGATTGCATCCAAAGCCGGAGTAACAACATTATTCTCACAGGCGGTTATAGCCGCTTTTCCATATTTTCTTAAGGTATCATAGCAAGCCCTTGCAATCGCCATACCGGCTCTTGTGATACCGCCACTCTCCAAACTTGGTGACTCTGTACGAAGTGAAGCTCTTCCTTCAAAGTATGTTCCGAGAGCGTCTCCCATTCCTGCAATCAAAAACTTTACAGGTGCTTTAGCTATAACACTGCTGTCTACAAGTACCGCATCCGGATTTTGCGGATAGAATAAATATTTATTAAAGCTTCCGTCATCATTATATATAACTGAAAGTCCTGTACAAGGTGCATCTGTAGCTGCAACTGTAGGTATTATAACTATTCTCTTACCCATGTAGTATGCTGTTGCCTTAGCCGCATCCACTGCTGAACCGCCGCCTACCGCAACAACAACATCAATCTTATCAGCCTCAACAATGTCCTGCATTTTCTTTATCTCGCTGATACTTGACATTCCTCCGAAGACTTCATATCTGCGATAATCATCTTCTCCTTCAAAACTCTTTTCCAAATCTTCATGGCAGCTGTTGTAACCGCTATTCGAACAGACAAACAACCATCTCTTTCCCATATACTCCATTTCCTTACGGAACTGAAGCAAAGCTCCTTTTCCCTGTACATACTTGAGTGGTGCACGCATCATTCTTAAACGTTTCATAACAAAACCTCCATTAAAACCGTCAAGCTTTGAAACTATGTCAAAACTTTAACATATATTGTTAAGGACTATTGTAGCACAAAGATTATATTTTTCAATTATTATTTTATTCCCTCATAATGCGTCCACATGTGTGCTACTTTTACCACACCTTCATACGCTATACCATTCTCTATAATCTCATCACTATAAACTTCATATACTAATCTGTGCTGAATATTTATACGCCTTGAATAAAACCCGGTAAGACTTCCAACCAAACTCTCATATGGTGGTGGAGTTTTAAACGGATCTTCGCAAATGATATTTATTTGTTATAATTATCGGCTGCGAATATTCATTAACATCTGAAACAATTTGGTAAAGATTCGCTCTTGCCTTTGTTATACTAATTGCAGTCATAATATTATCTCCTTACAAAGAAAGTATAACGTACTTTTTTACGTACGTTAATTGCAGGTATTTTTATTCATTATAAACTTTGCTGTCTTCACCACCTCCCAATATTTCTTTAAACTTTCTATAATTATACTCGCTGTTACCTCTTCCATAAACAGCAAATATAATTTTATCAAACAGCTTCCACATATTCTCTTCTATCAGCAAATCTTTAAAGTATCCCGCCACATCTTTGGCATCATGTCCGAATGCTCCACAGCCCCACGCTCCCAATGTAATTGTTCTATATCCGAATCTTGCCGCACAGTAAAGATATTGCCTGAGCCTTTTCTTCATTACCTTATCAAGAACCTCTTTTGACTGTCCATATGCTCTGTCAAACAAATTCGGTGCAGGAATAGTCATAACAGCTGTGGTATAAGGTTTAGAAATAAATTCTAAATCTATATTCCTAAATACATCTACTACAGGTGACAGAAGCATATAATCGGAATCAAATGCCGTTCCAAATTTAAAATTATACTTATACATCTTAGAAGCTTTGGATGAACTTATAGATTCGTACAAAGTACTCTGCCTACATAAACACTCTTCCTGTGCACAAGCCCCGTTCTTATAGCCACCTCCCGGATGATATGCATTGGCAAAATTCATTACTAAATCGGAAAGATATTCAAAGCTGTCTGCGTTTACAACAGAAATTTCACATTTTGAAGAGTACTTAAACCCTTTGGCAAAAAATTTGCCCTTATCCTCCACAATGTCTTTAATAGCATTAGGTGAGAGTACCACCACATTCCTATGCTTCTCCAAATCATGCGGCAATTTTATAAACTTACCGTCATTATAAAATCCGTTGTTCTTTAAAATCCCCTTATTCTCTTCATATACCACAATATTAGCTAATCTGGACATAATTACCTCCGTTAATATATTTACTGTAATTATCATATCAGACATGCTGTACATCTTTTCGGACTTTGGTAGTGATTTTAAAGAATTTAAAAAAGACAGCTGATCACTAAATCAGCTGCCTGTAAGTCTATTATATAAAGTACTCTATAGTCTTCTCCGGAGTCTTTTCTGTCTTCTCATTATAAAGTATTACAGCCTCACGGTTTTCAAAGTTTCCAAGAGCATAGAGTACATCACCCTCCCTGTTAAAATAGCCAAAAGGCACAACACGATTATATTTCAGAGGCTGATCAAGTACCAACTCCACATCACCTTCCGGTATAAACTGTGACCAGTGCTCATCCGTAAACTCATCCTCATAGTAAGGATCAAACATATAAATATTTTTATCATCCGCACCTGTAAGCAGCGCATAATGCTGTACATCATAAAAGAGCCTTACTACCACCGCACCACCTCTATTAAGTGCATCATTTATACGGCTTGTTTCACCGATGAAAACCTGTTCACCTGTAATATATTCACATATTACATTGAGCTGTCTTATTTCTCTGAATCTGTTCAGCCAATTACTAAGAAACATCATTGCCATATGAGATGTTCCGCTCTTACCGGGATGTCCCTCATTACTGTAGCAATCAAGTGTGTAAAGCATAATGTTTCTAATAACTTCCGGCGGAATATCTTCCCTTTCAAATAGAAAGCTCAGCGCATTAAGCATTGAAGTCGGCCCGCAATCATATTCAGATAATTGATAATGTAATGGATTTTTCATTCTACACCCTTCTTTCTATCTGCATATAGTATAAAGCTCCAATATATTACAAGCAAACTTATAATCTCCTCTTACAAGCTTTTATGCATCAACGCTTATTATACAAGTTCATTTATAAATATTCCACTGATTTTATTTATAGAATCTAATGTTTTTTTTGCAGTACTTTTATCCAAAAAGTTTATAAGACTGCATTTTACATCACTTACATATCCGAATATCCATCCGGTAAAGTCTATTATATCAAACTCCACAAAACCCTTGTCCCCTATATCTGAAATCCTTGAAACACTTGAACATCTCTCATCCATCTCAATTCTAAAATATCCGTTTTGTGACCCTATGATATTGTCATTAATTTTTATAATGATATCTATAGGCTCCTTAGCTCTGAAATTTGACAAAAGCTCTACTATATCAGTGATTCTGACCATAATATTTTCCTTGCCAAACTTCCTCTTTACAAACTTTGATGACACTATTCTTTCCTTTAGCTCAAGCTTTTTACCCCAAAAAGATTCATACGCTACTATATCATTTTCATCACTGTATATATTTATAAATCCGTCCTCGGAAGCAATCTCCCTTAACTCTCTTATAAAATAATGCTCATCTCTATAGGTATATACATCATTCTCCTTTGAAACTTCATTATTTATAAAGTCTAATATCCTATCAATAAACTCCTTTTCTATCCCATCCTCTTTTATTACCTGTTTATTAAAACCCGAAAAATTTTCAATATACTCATTTTTATCCGCTACAAAGGCAAAATCAAAAGGCAAATAATAGTCCTTATTTGCAGGTATCAAATATGTAAAAGGAATGCCTTCCACATTCATATCGCAAAGTGCTTTATTTAAAAGACTTCTCATATAGCCCTGTCGTTTAAATTCCTTTCCGGTCGCCACAGCAACTATATAATCCAGATTATAAATTTTATTAAAAACCGATATTTTATAAGGATTTAGCATAATCATAGACCTTACACTCTCACCCTCTATATCTGCCAAGATCCTGTTATCTTTAAGCTTTTCCTCATAATAATAATTTACAAAGCTGTCGGAATCTTCAAAAAAAGCCTCCTTATACAGAGGCTTTGTAAATATCTTTTCTTTTTGATTCAAATATTTTATCATAATATTACCTTATTTGCTCAACATAGTACTTTCTCGCATAATCCACCGGATAATAACTCTGCTTTGCATGTCTAAGTCCCTCAAGTCCCAGATCGTCCTCACGATTTACAAGACTTACACGCGGGAATTCATGTACCAAAAACTCCTTATTAATTGCCTGATAAAGACCTGTGATTTCAGGATTGGCCTTTTCAATATGTATCACAGCCATATCCTCCAAAGCATTGTAGCTGCCTATCGAAAAAGCTTCCATTTTGCCGTCAATATATATTGCTCCCATTCTGATATTCAATCTAGTACAATTAAGCAAAATATCATGTATTCCATCTACCTCAGGATCCAGATGTTGTTCAACCTCTTCTCCCTTTTGCTCTCTCCACTTATCCAAAAACTTGAATACATCATCTCTATCTGTAGGATCACATCCAAGTACCCTATATTCATATCTATCACCATAATTCTTTATAAAATTATTGTAGTGGTTTTTCTTTTTGTGAAGCTTCTTTCCTGAAAGAGTTCTAAGCTTCTCTCCCTCATACAGATAGTCCTTCGCATCTTCCTCCAACCTTACAACAAATTTATCCTCCGGCAAATTCAATGCTTTTATTCCTTCCTCATCCGCCAGATGTATCTTTAATGGTAAATTCAATACCTCATTAAAATACTCAACTATCAAGCCGAAGCAATACTCAAGGTCCTCTTCCTTACAAAGCGGCATAGCTGAAAAAGGTCTGTCCTCATCCCCCATAAGCCATAGAAGTCCAACTTCCTCATCATCTCTTATCGCAATGGCTGCTCTTACATTATAATATTCTTTCCATATAAAACTCTCAAGCTCTACACTGTCACATGTTCTATTATGCCTAAGTCCATAAAATTTAGCATACTTTGGTATATCATTTGCTTCTAATTGTTTAAAATTTAATTTTTTATAGTCCATAATCTAATTATATTTATTTTTGCCTTTTTGTCAAATAAAAATCCTGTGGAAAATTAAAATCTTATATTTACTTTTATTATCAAATAGGTCAAAATATATTTAGTTAAAGCTTTATTTAAGGAGTACTTATGAACGAATTAGAAAACCTGCGTGAAAGAATTGATACCATAGACAAAGAATTGATTGCCCTTTTCGAAGAAAGAATGGATATTGTATCTGATATTGCAAATTACAAAATAAAAAATAATCTCCCTGTCCTAAATCAAAATAGGGAGGATGTTATAGTATCAAAGGTGAGAGCAACTGTCAAAAATAAGGACTACTCTAACAGTGCCACCACCTTTATCAAAGAAATTATGGAAATCAGCAAAAAATACCAGCAAAAACTTATTTCAGAATAAAGTAAAAGGTCTTAAGTAAATAACCCTCCATACTTAAGACTCTTTGATTTTATCCAATCTTTCTTATATCTCTTGTGGCAATAATATCAGATTCAGTACCCGCCACATTTTTAATCAACACATCTCCGATGCTTATAGGTGCCAATACCTCCACATTCTTTAATGCCCTCATCACATCCATTACCTTATCCTTCTTCACATCCATAGAAGTCTTACAAGATACCTGTGATATTTCACCACCTTTTACTCTGACTGTGCTTGTCACAGTTCTGACAGGGTCTATTACCTCTTTTTTTGCATAAGTCTCTCCTCGTTTACATGTATTACCCCTTACGCTCAATACTTCATTATTTTCAACATCAACCTCAAGTCTACACCCCATAGGACATCTTATGCATGTCAATATCTTTTCTTCCATACTAACTCTCCTCCAAAGTAACCAAAATAGAACTTGCATTTATCAAATCAGATTTCTTCAAAACCAAAGATTCCATTTCTCCCGGGGCTAAGATCTGACGCTTTTTATGAATTATCCTCTTGCCATCAATGTATATACTCTCATACATATCCTTATATATATTTCCAACTCTAAAGCGAATTACTGTTTCTTCTTCTACATTTTCAGTATTAATAATTTCAGGCACTGTATAACGCACTCCATTTGAAGTTCCTATCTTAACAGCATTTTTCTTATCTGTGTTTATAGATCCCTTTATATATTTTACAGCATGAAAGCCTGCTGCTCTTGCCTCCTCCGATACATAGTCCACCAAATCATGTACATGAAGAACATTTCCACATGCAAATATTCCACGAATAGAAGTCTCAAAAGACTCATTTACTACAGGACCATTGGTAATACTGCTTATATCAACACCTACAGACTTACTTATCTCATTTTCCGGAATCAATCCAACAGATAATAAAAGTGTGTCACAAGAATAATACTCTTCACTTCCTGCAACAGGTGTCATATTCTCATCTACTTTTGCAAGTACCACACCCTCTACCCTTTCCTTACCCTCTATCTTAACTACAGTATGGCTAAGTTTTAAAGGAATGTCAAAATCATCAAGGCATTGTACAATATTTCTTTTTAATCCACCGGAGTATGGCATAATCTCTGCTACCACCTTTACTTTTGCACCCTCCAGAGTCATCCTCCTTGCCATGATAAGTCCAATATCTCCTGAGCCTAATATCACTACTTCTCTACCCGGCATAAAACCATCTATATTTACAAGCCTTTGTGCTGTTCCTGCCGAATATATTCCTGCCGGTCTAAACCCTGGAATATTCAATGCTCCTCTTGGCCTCTCTCTACAGCCCATTGCCAAAATAATTGCCTTCGCCCTTATATTCACCAGTCCATCATCACTATTCATATAACTGACAATCTTATCCTCTGTAATATCCAAAACCATTGTATTTAACTTATATTCTATATTCAGACTTTTGACCTTTTCTATAAATCTTGCAGCATATTCCGGACCGGTAAGCTCCTCCTTAAAAGTGTGCAATCCGAATCCATTATGTATACATTGATTTAATATTCCTCCAAGCTCTCTGTCTCTTTCAATTATTAAAACAGAATCAACTCCGTTTTCCTTCACAGAAGCACCTGCAGCCAATCCTGCCGGTCCACCTCCAATTATTACCACATCATATTCTCTCATCATCAACTCCTATAAGCTTTCCTTATCTATTCCTCTAATAAATGTAGAATTGCCACCGCATTTACTTATTTGTGACTGAGGTAATTTCAGCTCTCTTGACAGGATCTCCATACTTTTTGGAGTACAAAATCCTGCCTGACATCTACCTGCACCTGCTCTGGTCCTTCTCTTTATACCGTCCAATGATTTTGCACCCAAAGGTCTGTTTATAGCATCAATTATTTCTCCCTCACTTACCATTTCACATCGGCATACTATATTACCATAAGTAGGATTTTCCTTTATAAGCTTATTTCTATCCTCAATACTTAGATGATTTGGATTTAAAATACCTTTTCTATTTTCAACAAAGTTATTATTAATCTGAGGTGACAATATTGATCTAACAATATCTGCCACTTTAATACCTATAGCCGGGGCACTTGTAAGCCCCGGAGATTCTATGCCGGCACAATCAATAAATCCCGGTGCATCATCTACCTGCTCCACTATAAAGTCTCCACCGTCTTCATGTGCTCTAAGTCCGGCAAATGAAGTAATCACCTGCTTCATAGGAAGATTTTTTACATTTCTGTTTGCCTTTTGTATAAGCTCCCTTATCTCCGTTGCAGTAGTCTCTGTACCTTCTCTATCAAGAATGTCATTTGCTGTAGGCCCTACCAAAAGATTCCCATCCACAGTAGGTGTTACCAAAACGCCCTTGCCGTATACCTCATCAGGCAGTGAAAAACAGGTCGATTTCACATGGTTTCCTACAGATTTATCAAGTAAACAATATGCACCTCTTCTTGGAGTAATATTTATCTTTTTTTCGCTTACCATATTGTGGAATATATCTGCATATACTCCGGCAGCATTTATAACTATTTTTGACTGTATATTACCCTTTGAAGTCTCCAGCTCATAAAAATCATCTTTTTTATTTATGTTTTTCACTTCACAGTCAAATATGAAATCAACACCATTTGCAGCTGCATTCTCAGCCATTGCAATATTCAAATCAAACGGACATATTATTCCTGAACTTGGTGCATAGAGAGCAGCCACAGCTTCATCACTTATATTTGGCTCCAATTCTCTAAGTTCTTGTTGATATATTATTTTCAATCCCTTTACACCGTTTGAAATGCCACGTGCTTTAAGCTCTTCAAGCTTATCAATGTCATTACTGCTATAGCATGCTACTACAGCTCCATTTCTTTGAAACTTTATATCAAGTTCATTACAAAGCTCTTCCATCATTTCATTTCCCTTGACATTTAACTCTGCCATCAGCGTTCCAACTTTTGCATCAAATCCGGCATGCACTATAGCACTGTTTGCCTTAGAAGTTCCACAACATACATCTTCTTCCTTTTCCACTACCAGTACATCAAGCTTATACTTGCTAAGTTCCCTAGCACAAGCTGTTCCTGATACTCCTGCCCCTATAATAATGATGTCTCTCATTTTTCCTCTTCCTTTGCCCATCCAAAGGCATATTTCACTGCCTTTTTCCACAATCTAATCTTCTCAATTCTAACTTCCTCACAGAGATTTGGTTTAAATACTCTGTCAATATCTCTACTTCCTCTGACATCCTCCAAACTATTCCAAAAGCCTACTGCAAGACCTGCTAAATAAGCTACCCCCAGAGCAGTAGTCTCCACACATTTAGGTCGCTGTACCGGTACATTACATAAATCTGCCTGTGCCTGCATTAAAAAGTTATTTACACTGGCACCACCATCCACATTCAATATACTTAATACTATACCTGAATCTTTCTCCATTACATCAAGTACATCTCTAACCTGATATGCCATAGACTCTAATGTAGCTCTTATTATATGATATTTATTAACACCTCTGGTAATACCTACAATAGTACCTCTGGCATATTGATCCCAGTATGGTGCTCCAAGTCCTGTAAAGGCAGGTACTACATAGCAACCATTTGTATCCTCAACTTTCATTGCCATATATTCCGAGTCTACTGATGAATCAATCAAACGCATCTCATCCCTTAGCCATTGTATAGAAGCACCTGCGACAAATACTGAACCCTCAAGTGCATAATTTATCTTTCCATTAAGTCCCCAAGCAATAGTCGTCACCAATCCATTATCAGATTTCACAGGCTTTTCACCGGTATTCATAAGTAAAAAACATCCTGTACCATAGGTACTCTTTGCTTCTCCCATTTCAAAACAGTTCTGCCCAAACAGTGCCGCCTGTTGATCTCCTGCTACACCTGCAATAGGAATACTATGTCCAAAAAATGATGAATCCGATTCCCCATAAACACATGAAGACTCCTCTACCTTTGGCAACATTGACTTTGGAATATCAAACAAATCAAGTATCTCTTCATCCCATTCCAATGTATGTATATTAAAAAGCATAGTTCTTGAAGCATTTGAATAGTCTGTCACATGTACCTTGCCATTTGTAAGCTTCCAAATCAACCATGTATCAACTGTACCAAAGAGCAGCTTACCCTCTTTAGCCTTTTCTCTCGCACCTTCCACATTGTCAAGAATCCACTTTATCTTAGTTCCTGAAAAATATGCATCCAACAATAATCCGGTCTTTTCACGAATCATATCTGAATATCCGCTATTTTTTAATTCATTACAATAATCTGCAGTCCTTCTACACTGCCATACTATTGCCCTGTACACCGGAGCACCTGTTTCCTTATCCCAAACTATAGTCGTTTCTCTTTGATTTGTAATACCTATTCCTGCAATATCCAAAGCTGATATTCCAAGCTTTGCCATAGCTTCTACAGCTACACTGAGCTGTGTAGACCATATTGCATCTGCATTATGTTCTACCCACCCCGGCTTTGGATAATGCTGCGTAAACTCCTTTTGTGCCACCTCACATATCTCACCGCTGCGATTAAAAATTATACATCTGTTGCTGGTCGTTCCGGCATCAAAGGCCATAATATATTCAGCCATATTCTTCTCCCTTTAAATTAATCTTATCTTTTTAACGGTTCTCTTCTGCTCAAGTCTAAAGACATACTTTTTTTCTATAGTATCCCCTACAACTCTCAAAAATTCTTCATCTTTAAAAATACAAGTCTCTCTATATGTATAAAGTCACATACATTCTCTTATTTTTCTATGTATATTGTATAAATATTTACGACATACTTCAATGTTTTTATTAAGACTTTGGTGTCTAACATTATTTTTATATATTAAAAGGACTCCTATGATTCTTTGTCATAGGAGCTATAAAAACTTACTTACTGCTCTTTATGGTTATATTTTTTTGATATTTTTCAACCTTACTCCTTATGTCCACCTATCTGCCTGTTTCTATCTAACATCGTACCTTCTTCTTTCAGGTTTAATCCTTTAAATATTGCATTGCTTCCAAACTTATTTTTTAACTTTAAAACAGCTTTCATTCTGCTATTCTCTTTTTCAAGGTTATTTCTTTCCAAAAGATTTCCTATATAGCCGGAATTGCTTTTATTGCCTATATCACTGGCAACTATTGTAAGTCTCCTAAACAACAATATAGGATTTGCCAATCTCTCAAACAGTTCCTCGCTTTTTTTACAGATTTCCTTAGAGGAATTTGTATATGATAAAAGATTTATTAAACCATGTTCTCCCTCCGGTATACTTCTTCCATAAAAATCTTTTGTGATATTTCCCATGTATTTTTTTGCTACATCCGGATCTGAAAGGCTGTCAATATCATATCCAAGGCTCAAAGTAATTTGTCTTGTAGCAAGATCTTTTTCAAGCAGTGAAAATGAGAGTCTCTCAGCCATCTCAATAACTATTGTCCTAACTTCATCATAACTGTAAGGTCTTAGCAGTACCTGTCCTTCACTTATGCTTTTCTTTTCCGGAGTATATGACTTTATATCCTTGATATCTGTACTATCAATTCCCCAAGCATGTTCTATCAAGAAACTGGCATTCTTTCCAAACAACTTATACAAAAGATCCATTCCCTCATTGGTACGATTCTTTTTTAAGCTCTCTCTGGCTATATCTCCCATTGTATATATGCCATACTTTGCCAAAGACTTGCTATATCCTCGACCTATTCTCCAAAAATCTGTAATAGGCGTATGACTCCAAAGCTTTTCTCTATAAGATTTTACAGTCAACTCCCCTATCCTAGCTCCATGCTCATTTGGTTTGGCTTTCTTTGCCATAATATCCATAGCTATCTTGGCTAAGTACATATTTTCTCCAATGCCTGCACTTGCTATTATTCCCGTGGTATCAAAGACATCTTTTACCATTTTCTCTACAAAATCTACCGAATTATCACCTATATAACCTGTAATATCTATAAATACCTCATCCACTGAATAGACATATATATCATCTACAGAAACATATTTTAGATAAACACTAATGATTCTTGCACTGTATTCCATATACTTTTTCATTCTTGGAACAGCCACTACCATATCCACTTCAAGCTTTGCATTTGCTTTCAGCTCTGAAAGTAAATAGGATTTTCCTTCCATTTTCCCAACAAGCTTTTGCCTTCTATTGTTTATCTCCTGTAATCTTTTTATAACCTCAAAAAGTCTCGGTCGTCCAGGTACCCCAAAGTTTTTTAATGCAGGACTCACTGCCAAACAAATAGTTTTTGTTGTTCTACTCTCATCAGCCACTACCAGATTTGCATCCATCGGATCAAGATTTCTTTCTCTACACTCCACTGAGGCATAGAAGGATTTTAAATCTATTGCAACAAATGTCTTTTTCTTATTATTCATTTCAATTATCTATTATTTTGGCTTCTTTTCCCAATGCCGGTATTATTCTGTTCAAAAAATCTGTTGTGCTTATTTTCAATGTAGAGGTATTCTCACATGGATGGCATCTAATAAAATCAGCCTTTATCACATCTCTATCTATTACCAAATCTACCCTATTGTTTTTATCATTTAAAAGTCCAAGTACACTTACAGAGCCGGGTGTCACATCCAAAAATTCTTTCAAATAATTTTCTTTTGCAAAGGAGAGTCTGGACATATCAAGCTTCTTTGAAATATCTTTTGTAACATATTTTTTATCTCCCGGCATCATAAAAAGGAAGAATTTTGTTTCCTGCCTATTACAAAGTACTATATTCTTACAAATTTTTACACCAAGTGCCCCCTCTATTTCCTTACATTTCTCCATATCTGAAGCTTCATCATGGTCCACTACCTCATATTCCACACCTAAACTGTCCAAAAACTCATAGCATCTTTTTTCTTTGTCCTGTCTTTTTTCCACATCAACAGGTCTTCCCTTATATGGCTTTGAAATATACATAAAATATTCTAACCTTACCCTAATACAAATACATATCTATTATCATTTGACAGACCCTTATCAAATACAAATCCTAATCTATCAAATTTTTTTATTTCTTCTTCATTTTGAATATCATTGGATGCTAAAAAATTTACCATCTCTCCCCTTGCCATTTTCGCCAAGGTGGCTTTCTGTACTATTTTCCCATCCTTTTTCTCAGCAAAAACACAGGTGATAAATTTGTCTTCTTTTGAAAGATAGCTTTCTATGATTTTTGAATATTCTTTTGAAGCCAGATTTATCACCACTTCTCCGGTTTCAAAAAGCTTTCTATATATTTTGTCTCCCCAAAACTCATATAGATTTTTGCAATCTCCAATCTCAAGCTTTGCCTGCATTTCAAGTCTATATGGACTCACCACATCAAAGGTTCTAAGTATACCGAAAAAACCTGAAAGTATATATAGATTCTCTCTTATATATTCAAGTGAAGAAGACTCCATTACATTTACAGCCATATATTGATATTGTATGCCCTGATATGAAAATATTGCAGGGGAAAGATTCCCCTGCAAATTCATATTTTTAAATCTGTCAAAATTTTCGTTCGCAATCTTATCATTGCATTTCCAAATTTCTTTCATCTCTTCATAGGACTTCTGTCTTATCTCATCTAAAAGCATCCGACTGTAATCAATATATGTAGGTATACTGTTGCCAATATAGCTGTCCGTATTTTCTATCATAGTCTTGGCAGGTGATACTACTATTTTCATCCCAAAATCTCCAACATCTCAGCAGGATTTTTAGCAGCTTTCACCTTATCCATCGCCTCTATAATGATTCCCTTTTCATCTATAAGGTATGTGGTTCTCACTACTCCCATAGATGTTTTTCCGTAAAGTTTTTTCTCATGCCATACATCATAAGCCTGTATCACATCAAGTTCAGGATTGGAAAGCAGTGTAAAAGGCAATGAATACTTATCTTTGAATTTCTTATGTGAAGCCACACTGTCCTTACTGATACCTATTACCTCCACTCCTTTCTCGCTAAACTGCGGGTAAAGCTCACCAAAACCGCATGCTTGACTTGTGCATCCTGGAGTATTATCTTTAGGGTAAAAATATAGTATCAACTTCTTGCCCTCATAATCTGAAAGGTTTCTAATTGTTCCATTCTCATCCGGAAGTGAAAACTTCGGTGCTTTTGTGCCTATCTGTAACATAAATCGCCATCCTTATAAAATCTCTTTAAATATTCCTTTCAATGCAGGATATATCTTTTTAAACCTTTTGTATCTCTCCTCATATTTTACCACAAGATCGGCTTCAGGTTCTATTTTTTCTTTAATTTTTATTATAGATTTTGTAGCTGCTTCTACACTTTCATATTCCCCACAGCCTACTGCTGCAAGTATGGCAGCACCAAATCCAGGACCTTCTTCACTTACAGGCACTTCCACTTCTACATTCATAATATTTGCTACAAGTCTTTTCCAAAGTGGACTCTTAGCACCGCCACCGCATATCATGGTTTTCTTTATTTCTATACCTAGACTTCTTGCCACCTCCAAAGAATCTCTAAGGCCAAAGGTAACACCCTCAAGTATTGCAAGTGTCATATCCTCTCTTCTTGTATCCATACTCATTCCGACAAATGTGCCTCTTGCCGCAGGATCGTTGTGAGGAGAACGCTCTCCCATAAGATATGGTAAAAAGAACACCTTGTTTTCTCCAAGATTATCTATATTCTCCTGCTCTGCGGCAAATTCCTTGGTCTTTAAGATATCCTCCATCCACCATTTATTACAGGAAGCCGCACTGAGCATACATCCCATAAGGTGATAATTTCCATCTGAGTGATCAAATGAATGAAGTGCATTATATTTATCCACTCCAAAGTTTTTACTTGAAATAAATATAGTACCGGAGGTTCCAAGCGAAATATTGCAGGCACCATCTCCCACTGTACCGGTGCCTATAGCTGCTGCCGCATTATCTCCAGCCCCGGCTATTATCTTTATATCTTCATTCAGTCCCAGTTCTTTTGCAATCTCCGACTTTATATCTCCCACAACCTCATAGCTTTCATAAAGCTTTGGAAGCATACTTTTTGAAATACCACATATTTCAATCATCTCAGATGACCATTTTTTGTTCTTGACATCCAAGAGAAGCATGCCTGAAGCATCTGAATAATCTGTGCAAAAACTTCCACTCAGCATATAGCTGATATAATCCTTTGGAAGCATTATTTTTGAAATTTTTTCAAAAATTTCCGGCTCATTCTTTTTTACCCAAAGTATCTTTGGAGCTGTAAAACCGGCAAATGCAATATTTGCTGTAAGTTCTGAAAGCTTTTCCTTTCCAATAACATTGTTTAAATAATCTGTTTCCTCTGTACTTCTACCATCATTCCAGAGTATTGCAGGTCTCAATACATTGTCATCCTTATCCAAAATTACAAGTCCATGCATCTGTCCACCAAAGCTGATACCTGCTATTTTTTCAGCTGCACCAACTGAAATCTCCCTTAGACCTTCCTTTACTGCCAAAAACCAGTCTGTAGGATTTTGCTCACTCCATCCCGAATGTGGAAAATCTAGCGGATATTCTTTAGACACAGATTTTACAAGTTCACCCTTACTATCCATCATTACAAGCTTTAAGGCTGAAGTTCCCAAATCAACACCAATATAATACATACTCATCTCCAATCTTATCATTCACTGATATATTTTATGCAAACGGATTCTCGCTCTTATATAGTACACCCTTTGGATGATTATAATCAATATCCTCCAATGGAACTCCTATATATTTAAACACTTCATAGAGTGCCTTTCCAAATTTACCAAAAACTACTGCACCATGGTGAGGATAATTTTTCTCAATAAGAACATGGCGATAAAATCTTCCCATCTGGCTTATTGCAAAAACACCTATAGATCCGAAAGATCTTGTTCTTACAGGTAAAATCTCTCCCTCTACAATATATGCTCTAAGCTTACCATCTGCAGTACTTTGCAAGCGATAGAATGTAATACTTCCCGGAGCCAAGTCTCCCTCAAGTGTACCATTGGTAACCTCTTCAGGTAGAGATCTTGCCATAATTAGCTGATTTTTCATTTCTCTAAATGAAAGTTTTTTTTGCATTTGTATTTCCACAGTGGAATCCCATAAATGTTTCTTTATGCTCATATGGGAAGCTACCCTTTATATCAGTCTCATACATATCTGCCGGTACATTATTATTGATATCTAGTAATGTCACTATATCGTCACTCACTACTGTACCTATATATTCGCTCAATGCTCCATATATATCCACCTCACATGATACCGGTATACCTCTTCCTGTAAGTCTTGAATTTACATAGCATGGTACAAATCCGAACATTGTCTGGAATGCAGGCCAACATTTTCCGGCTATTGCAACATATTCTCTATAACCCTTATGTGCCTCCAACCAGTCAAGCAATGTCAACTCATATTGTGCAAGCTTTGGAAGTATTTCCGGTTTATTATTGCCGTCTCCAAGTTCTTTTTCCATATCTGCTACTACCTGTGGTATTCTCTCATCATTTTCATGCTTTAAAAAGCTCTCGTACAGATCAAGCTCTGAGTTCTCCTCTATCTCCACGCCGAGCTTATATAGCTGTGAAATAGGTGCATTACATGCTAGGAAATTATTTGGTCTTGGTCCAAAACCTATTATTTTTAATTTTCCAAGCCCTATAACAGCTTTTGCAATAGGCCTAAAGTCTGCTATCATATCTGCACATTCTGCAGCTGTACCTATAGGATATTCCGGAATATATGCTTTCACTCCTCTAAGTGCCAAATTGTAGCTTGCATTTAGCATACCACAATACGCATCCCCTCTTCCCTGAATAAGATTATCTCCACTTTCTTCTGCTGCACCTATTATCATTTTAGGTCCATCAAAATGTTTTGCCAATAAGCTCTCACTTATTTCAGGTCCGAAGTTTCCAAGATAAACAACCAATGCATTACAACTATTCTTCTTTATATCCTCTAATGCCTGAACCATATGTATTTCACTTTCAACTATACATATAGGACATTCGTAGATATCATCATTTCCATATTTACTGCTATAAGCCTCCATTAAAGCCTTTCTCCTATTTACTGAAAGACTCTCCGGGAAGCAATCTCTACTTACAGCTACTACACCTATTTTTAACTTTGGCAAATTAATCATATTTCCTCTTTTCTTAGATAAGCCAATCCATATCAATACATTTACATTTTTTCTTAGTCAATCTTTCACTCAAAACATCCGGAGCACTGAGTCCTATATATATTTTTGAGCTTTTTCCGTCAGTGATAAATTGACCTTCATTATCTACTACCTTAAATGCATCTTCGTTTATTTTCAATTCAATTATTGCTCTTTCACCTGATGATATTGCTATCTTTTCAAATTCGACCAAGGTAGGATTTAGGGCCGCATATTTTGAATCATTTTTTACATATACTTGAACTACATCTTTTGTAGCTCTGCCTCTATTTGAAATCTCTACTCTCAAGTTCAATCCCCTACTCCTATTAGGGCTCTCATCTAAAATATCTACTGCCTCCAAATATGTATCTCCATAGTTTAGGCCAAATCCAAATGGGAAGAGAGGTTCATCTTTTAAATATCTATAGGTCCTATTCTCCATAGAGTAATCTTCAAAATCAGGCAGACAATCTGTGTCTTTATATATTGTTATAGGCAATTTTGCACTCGGAGAAACCTCTCCAAAGATTATATTTGCAAGTGCTGCCTCCCATAGCACCTGGATACCAGGTTTGTAAAAGAGCATTTGCATTTTGTGCTATTCTCAAATCCATAGCACTTCCGGAAAAAATGCTCACAATCATTGGCTTGTTTAAATTTAAAAGTGCATCCAGCAGTATTTGCTGTGGCTTTGGCAATAAAAGATCTTTCTTATCACCTGAAAAATAGGCATTTCCCGTATCTCCCTCTTCCCCCTCAAGTGTTTCATCCAGCCCCAGGCAAAGAACAATTACATCACAGTAATCAGCTACGCTTAAAGCCTCTGATATTCTGTCATAAGGCTTTGCAGACAATACTTCACTTTTTTCACTACTTAACTCACATCCTACAGAATACAGAACTCTTATGTCTTCTCCTACATAATCTTGTATTCCTTCCAATGCCGTAATATATCTTGAAGCTGTGCCATGGTAGTTCCCATCCAAAGATCTTCTTGAATTAGCGTTTGGTCCTATTACACCTATTGTTTTTATTTTTTCTTTATTTAACGGCAAGATACCATCATTTTTTAGTAAAACAATGCTTTCCTCAGCTACCTCTCTTGCCAAATTCAGATGTTTTTTTGATTCTACTTCAAGATAATCAATTTTATCAAATTTATTTTCATCAAATATAAATCCTTTTGAATATGTCAATGCCGGAATATATGATTTTTCTTGTGGAGAACTGGGAAGCGGAAATGAAAATGGAGTAGCTACAGCTAGAGATGGTATAAGCATTGTAGGATTCAAAAATATTGATTTTACAGATATAGGTTCTGATACTATTACTCTTGATATCTTTGCACTTACTGATGACCCCTACGAATTTGAAATCTATAGAGGTGATGATATAAGTAATAGTGTTTGTATAGGAAAATATATTTATCAGAAACCTAAAATTTGGAATGTATATCAAAAAATTACCTGGAAACTAGATGAAACGCTTACAGGCATAAACTCTATTTTCTTTTTGCTAAAGGCAAAAGTTCATATCAAAGGTTTTATATTTGACATATATAATAAAGTAAAATATTTCCTTAATGCAAGTTTTATAGATAATATATATGGTGACAGTTATACTATTTCTGGTGAAAAAATCCTAAATATCGGAAATAATGTAACTCTAGAATTTAATAATCTTGATTTTAGTGAATATAATACAGACAGTATAACTATATATGGCAGCACTCCACTTCAAAAGACCGGTATTTTACTTGAAATATGTAACTACAAGGATACCTATAGAGAAATGCTATACTTTGAAAACGCAAAAAAAAATAAAAGCTTTACCATTCCAAAACTGGACAGTAAAGCCGACATAAAACTGATTTTCCTTCCCGGGTCAAATTTTGACTTCTATGGTATCAGCTTTATATAGTGTATATCCCCAAATATCTCATTTGATTTTTGGGGATGTTTTTTTTGGTAAATGCAACTTAAATACTGAATCCACAAAAAATATTGCAAGTGCTATAGAGCCTGCAATTTTTAATGCCTCATTCATATAAAAACTCAAATTTGAGGACTCTCTTATAAATGCATATGCACATCTGTATATTGAGCCTCCCGGTACTATTGGCAATATTCCAGGAATCAAAAAATTACTTACTGGTGCCTTCAAAACTCTAGCAAGTATATGTGACATAGTAGCAATACAGAGTGCAGAAACTAAGGCAGCAATTTCTACCCTATTTGCTACCATATCCATTACAAGATATACAGCCCAACCTACCATTCCTGTAAGTCCTGCCTGTACCATATATTTTTTTGGCAACTCTATCATAATGCAAAAAGCTACCACTGCAATAAATGCACCAATTATTTTAAAAAGCATACTTTCCTCACAAAATCACATATGCAAGTGCCACACCTACAGCCACTGCAAAAGCTACCACTCCAGTTTCAAGTCCTCTACTGACACCTGCCGTATAATCTCCATTTAGAGTATCTCTCATAGCAGTAGTAAATATTACTCCCGGAACTATTGGCATTATTCCACCTATTATCACTAAATCCAGATTTATATTAGGCAGTAGAAATCTTTGAAATCCTACCGCTGTTAGAGCCATAGATAGTGTTGAAATCATATTTAAAAAGAATGAATTAAAGCCAAAGGGTATCAAAGCCCACTGGGTAATTGCCATTGCAAGTCCTGCTATACCGGCAACCATGCAGTCTGTAAAATCTCCACCAAGCATCATAGTAAAAAAAAGTGCTACACCCACAAAGGACAGACCATATAAGACTCCCGTAAACTGCCTTACATTCTTTATCTGCTTTATCTCTTCATACGCCTTGTATATATCTATTTTCCCTGCACTTAGAGCCCTTGATACATTATTTATTAAATATATTCTATTTATATTTGTAGTTCTATCAGGTACTCTCTTTGACATAGTGATAAGTCCTTCATCACTGTCCAAAGTCAAGGTAATACCTGTTGCCAGAACGAAGGCAGTATGTGATTCACATTTTGAATAATCTAAAATTCTATTCATAGTATCTTCCACCCTGCTGATTTCTGCTCCGGCTATAAGCATAGTTTCTCCTGCAAGCATGGCAGTCTCTGCTACCACTCTTTCAAGACTTTTTGACGTATTTTTTTTTTCTACCACTTTCTCTTCTCCATTATATTATTTTTAGAGTATTTATAAGCTTGCACGTAACTCACTTATTTTATCACGCAATAGTGCCGCATTTTCAAAATCCAGCTCTGCTGCCGCCTTAAACATTTTTTTCTCAAGTTCTTTTATAAGTTTATTTATCTCAGCTTTATCCATAGACTCTATATCTTTATCAATAGTGGATACGCTCTCAGCCGCCTTTGATATGGCTATCAAATCTCTGACTGCTTTCTTTATAGTAGTAGGGGTGATTCCATGCTCCTTATTGTAGGCTTCCTGAATACCTCTTCTTCTATATGTCTCATTAATCGCAGCCTTCATAGAGTCTGTCATATTGTCGGCATACATTATCACATGTCCATCTGCATTTCTTGCCGCTCTACCTATGGTCTGAATCAAAGAGGTTTCACTCCTTAGAAATCCTTCTTTATCTGCATCAAGTATAGCCACCAGAGTAATCTCCGGTATATCCAAACCCTCACGTAAAAGATTGATACCTACAAGTACATCAAACTTATCAAGTCTCATATCCCTGATAATCTCAGCCCTCTCCAAAGTATCAATATCAGAATGTAAATATCTTACCCTGATACCTACATCCTTCATATATTCAGTTAGATCCTCCGCCATTCTCTTAGTAAGGGTGGTAATAAGGATCTTATTCTTTTTTTCTATTTCTTTATTCACTTCACCTATTAAATCATCTATTTGACCTTCTACCGGTCTCACACTTATAGGCGGATCCAAAAGTCCGGTAGGTCTGATAATTTGCTCAGTTCTAAACATCTCATGCTCTTTTTCATATATGCTTGGAGTAGCTGATACAAAAAGCATTTGATCTATCTTTGACTCAAACTCTGAAAACTCCAAAGGTCTGTTATCCAGTGCTGATGGCAGTCTGAAACCATAGTTTACCAAAGTCGTCTTTCTTGATCTGTCACCTGCATACATTCCCCTCACCTGTGGAATTGTAATATGTGACTCATCCACAATAATAAGAAACTCATCTTTGAAGTAATCTATCAATGTATATGGGGGTTCACCCGGTTCTGAACCTGTTAGATGTCTGGAATAATTTTCTATTCCCGAACAAAATCCTGTTTCTCTCATCATTTCCACATCAAAATGTGTTCTTTCATCTATTCTCTGAGCCTCTATCAGCTTATCCTCTGATTTGAAGAACTTTACTCTCTCCTCACATTCTTCAAGTATATGTTCTGTAGCTATTTTCATCTTCTCAGGTGCAACAACATAGTGAGAAGCCGGAAAAATTACAGCATGAGAGAGCTCCGCCAAAATATTTCCTGTCAAAGTATCTATCTCAAGTATCCTGTCTACTTCATCTCCAAAGAATTCAAATCTGAGTGCTGTAGATGTTGAGGCTGCCGGAAATACTTCAAGTACATCTCCACGCACACGAAAAGTACCACGATGAAAATCCATATCATTTCTGTCATATTGCATATCTATCAGCTTTCTTATGACATCATCTCTATCTCTTTCCATTCCCGGTCTCAAAGATACTACCATCTCCTGATAGTCTATAGGACTACCAAGTCCATATATGCAAGATACTGAAGCTACTATTATAACATCTTTTCTTTCTGAAAGAGATGCTGTAGCAGAATGCCTAAGCTTATCTATTTCATCATTTATTGCAGAATCTTTTTCTATATATGTATCTGTAGAAGGAACATATGCCTCGGGTTGATAGTAATCATAGTAAGAAACAAAGTACTCTACAGCATTTTCAGGAAAGAACTCCTTAAACTCTCCATAGAGCTGTGCTGCCAGCGTCTTATTATGTGCTATTATAAGTGTAGGCTTTTGTAATTTTTGAATTACATTTGCCATTGTAAAAGTCTTACCTGAGCCTGTAGCACCCAGCAATGTCTGAAACTGATTTCCTTCTTTAAACCCATTTACCAATGCTTCTATTGCTTGAGGCTGATCTCCTGTAGGCAAAAATTCTGAATGTAATTTAAATTCCATTATTTTAACCTTCCTATCTAGTGGCAAACAGCCAACCTGCAAAAATTATAGCATGTGATAAAATAAAAGTATAGTGCAAAGAACATATGTTCTTATCTTATTTTATTTATAAATCCTTAAATACTATATCCTGATATTTATTGGTAACCTGAAGTATGCTTGCCTGCTTTTTCAAAAGATTTATGAAGCTCTCCATCTGTCTATTTACAAACTTATCCTTCTTGTGTAACACTTGATAATTTACCTTTATATCAAATTCTCTTATAGGTAAAATCTTCAAAACATCATCTCTTAATTTTGGCTCTATCAAAAATCTTGGTAACACTGAATATCCCATATTGTTGCAAAGCAGCTTGATAATAAGATTTGTATTCTGTGATTCTATAATCGGTGCTATTCCAAATCCAAGGTCTGATAATTTACTCTCCAATATATACCTGTAACTGGAATTCTTTTCTGTAAGTATACATGGATACTTTAAAATTTCCTCCAGATCAATTTCATTTTTACCTACCATAGGATGCTTTTTTGAGGCACAAAATACCACATCAGTTGTTATTTGTACATCAGCAATAAAATCTCGTGAAACACAGGGCTTATCCAATAAAAGCATTATATCAATATTGTTATGCCTTACTCCCTCAAATAATTCTGCCGGAGTACATACGCTAACCTCCACAGATACATTTGGATTCTTTTCATAAAATTCTGCCAGCACCTGTGGAAATAATGTATCACATATAGAGTCAATGGTTCCTATTCTTATCTCTCCTGTAAGAGGATCGCCCTTTCTTATAAGAGATTCTTTTACTTCCTCGTTTAACATCAGTATTTTTTCAGCATAAGGATAAAATTGTTTTCCCTGATCTGTCAAACGAACCTGCTTACCTAATCTGTCAAAAAGTTTTATGCCCAGATCAAGTTCTAATTGTTGTATCTGTATGGAGACAGCTGCCGGCGAATACCCAAGTATCATAGAAGCTTTATAAAAGCTCCCTGACTCCGCTATTTTTAAAAAGGTATTCAGCTTTTTTAAATCAATAAAATTTTCCATATTTTCCCTCATTATTTGTTTGCTACTATATCATCATAAAATATAGTAAATATAATCGTATAATTGCATTTATTTTTATTGAATTATACATTTAGTTTTTTAAGATTTACATTTTATATATAGGACTACTATACTATAGATATATAATTTTTGCCATCACAATATTAAATATGGCAAACTAATAGGAGCGTTTTATTTTATGAATAAAGACGATATAAGGTATACAACTTATGTTCAAATATTGAAAGAAGAACTTATACCTGCTATGGGTTGTACTGAACCTATAGCATTGGCTTATGCGGCAGCAAAAGCAAGAGAAGTATTAGGTAAATATCCACAAAAAGTGCTTGTTGAAGCCAGTGGCAGTATTATCAAGAATGTAAAGAGCGTTATTGTTCCTAACACCGGACATTTAAAGGGTATACCGGCAGCAGTGGCGGCAGGCATAGTGGCAGGTGATGCAAATAGGAAGCTGGAAGTTATCTCAGATGTAGATGATAGTAAAAAAAGTGAGATTGCAAGCTTTCTAAAAAATATAGAGATTGATGTACTACCCTTGGATATGGGGTATATATTTGATCTTATCATTACACTTTTTTATGATTGTGATTGTGTAAAGGTTCGTATAGTAAATCAGCACACAAATATAGTGCTTATTGAGAAAAATAATGATATAATTCTAGAAACAGAAATAGAAAATAATTCCGTATCAGGTAGTGCTGACAGAGATCTGCTCACTATGGAAGGAATATGGGATTTTATCAATTCAATGGATGTTTCGGATGTAAAAGATACTCTGGACAGACAGATATTTTATAATACATCCATATCTGAAGAAGGACTATTAGGAAATTATGGTGCAAATATCGGCTCAGTTTTATTAAATACCTATGGCAATGATATAAAGGTTAGAGCAAAGGCAAAGGCAGCTGCAGGTTCTGATGCCAGAATGAATGGATGTGAGCTTCCAGTCATTATCAACTCAGGCAGTGGAAATCAAGGCATTACTTGTTCTATTCCGGTTATAGAATATGCCAAGGAGCTCAAAGTATCTAAAGACAAGCTCTATCGTGCTTTGGCACTTTCAAATCTCACTTCTATCCACCAAAAGCATGGTATAGGCACTCTTTCAGCCTATTGTGGTGCAGTAAGTGCGGGTGCAGGTGCAGGTGCAGGTATTGCCTATCTTACAGAGGGCAGTCTTGAATCTGTCGAACATACTGTAGTTAATACTCTTGCAATCGTATCCGGTATAGTATGCGATGGTGCTAAGGCATCATGTGCCGCCAAAATAACTTCTTCTGTAGATGCCGCTATTATGGGCCTTAGTATGTACAAAGATGGTCAGGCATTCCATGGCGGTGACGGTATTGTAATGAACAATATCGAAGAAACTATCAAAGGTATTTCAAAGATAGGTAAAGATGGCATGAGGGAAACCAATAATGAAATAATAAAACTCATGGTAGAAAACAATTAAATCTTAGGAGGATTTTTTATGAAAAAGAATGGTATTTTGAACAGTCTTCCATTTCGACTGTTACTTGCACTTGTAATAGGTATTGTTGTAGGGCTTTTCCTTAACAAGAGTGATACAAGTGCTATCTCAGTTGCACTGCTTAATATTATAGTGACTGTAAAATACATTGTAGGACAGTTTATAGGTTTTTGTATTCCGCTTATTATCATAGGTTTTATTGCTCCGTCTATTACAAGGCTTGGTAGCAATGCTTCAAAAATACTTGTAGTAGCTCTGATAATAGCCTATATTTCTTCAATCGGTGCAGCATTTTTTGCTACAGCCTCAGGTTTTATAATACTTCCACATATGAGTATCACCCCTGATGTTGAGGGGCTTAAGGAATTGCCACAACTTGTATTCCAGCTTTCCATACCTGCTATAATGCCTGTTATGAGTGCTCTTTTCTTCTCAATAATGGTAGGACTTGCAGCGGCATGGAATAGAAGTGAACTAATTACCGGAGTTTTGGAAGAATTTCAAAAGGTTGTACTAAGTATAGTAACAAAGTTTGTTATTCCTGTTCTTCCTGTTCTTATCGGTACTACCTTTGCTACTCTCGCATATGAAGGAAGTATCACAAAGCAATTACCTGTTTTCCTTGTTATTATCATTATGGTAATGATAGGTCACTATATATGGCTGGCACTACTTTATCTTATCGCAGGTGCTTATGCAGGTGCAAATCCTCTGGATATAATAAAGAACTATGGACCTGCATATATGACTGCAGTAGGTACAATGTCAAGTGCCGCTACACTTTCAGTTGCTCTGGAATGTGCTAAGAAATCAGAGCCACCGCTTCGTGATGATATGGTAAATTTCGGTATTCCACTATTTGCAAATATTCATCTTTGCGGCTCTGTTATGACTGAAACATTTTTTGTAATGGTAGTTTCAAAAATGCTTTATGGAGAATTCCCTTCTCCGGCAAAAATGATTCTATTCTGCATTCTTCTTGGTGTATTCGCTATAGGTGCACCTGGAGTTCCGGGAGGTACAGTAATGGCTTCTCTAGGTCTTATAACCGGAGTTCTTATGTTCGATGAGACTGGAACTGCACTCATGCTTACCATCTTTGCTCTACAGGATTCATTTGGTACAGCTTGTAATGTAACCGGAGACGGTGCCTTGACACTTATACTTACCGGATATGCAAAAAAACATAATATTGAACCGCAAAATCTAGGAAATATACTTGAGTAAAATAAAAAAGTCCCTTAGGGGACTTTTTTATTATTATACATCCATTTCACTACAGCCATGGCAATGATTATTGTATATCCTATAAAGCTTAATCTGTCCGGAATCTGACCTACAAATATAAATCCTAAAAGTGCTGAATATATAACCTGTGTATAGTCATATACCGCTATTTCCTTTGCCGGAGCATAGCTATATGCCTTTGTTACGCATATCTGACCTATCATAGCACCACATCCGGCTAAAATAAGCATTGAAAGCTGCATGGGTGTAGGTGTTACATAGTTCATAAGCATAATAGGAATAATAGCAATCGTAGAGAAACTTGAAAAGAAGAATACTATAAATACTCCATTTACTCCATTACCTGTAAGCTTTCTCACCAAAGTATAAGCAATACCTGCCATCATTCCACCTGTAATACCTATCAAAGCCGGAAAAAATGTAAAGCTTGCTCCGGGCTTAGCTACAAATATCATTCCAATAAAGGCTATGGCGGTAGCTATAATATCTACTATTCCCGCCTTTTCCTTTAGTATTATAAATCCTGCTAATATTGCAAAAAATGGACTCATTTTGCTAAGTATTGATGCATCTGCTATATTCATATGGTCTATAGCATAGAAATTGCAAATAATTCCTGCCATACCACAAGTAGATCTAAGTAATAATATCCCCAGATTCTTACTATCTATCGACTTGGATCCTCCACTTTTCATAAGCATAAAGAATGCCACGAATGCAGCAATCAGATTTCTAAAAAACACCTTTTCAAATGTGGGCAAATCTCCTGCCAGTCTTACAAAAAGTCCCATAAGGGCAAAGCCGAATGCAGCTCCAAGTATATACAATATTCCTATTTTTTTATTATATTTATTCATAACGAAATTTTTCTCTTATCTGTCTATATTCAAACACCTTTTTCAACTTATTTATACAGTGTAAAAATCCCGGAATAAGGAACATATCCGCCACCACCCATGCAAGTGGAGATCCCATACATGCTGCAACAAAACCAAAGCTTTTAACTCCTACAAAACCCACTAGACCTCTTGCAAACATCTCACATACTCCTGAGAGTATTGCAAACATCGGAAATCCCATTCCCTGAATAGAATTTCTCCATACATTTACAAAAATAAGTGCAAAATAAAATCCCGAATTCCACAAAAGGAATATTCTCGCCTTATCTACTACATCAGTCTTTGCTGCATCTACAAAGAGCTTTGGTAATTCTCCTCCAACGAATATCATAAAAACAAATACAGCAACTGCATATATTATACCTATTATTGTAGCCACCCTTACGCCTTCTTTTACTCTGTCAAGCTTTCCGGCTCCTACATTTTGACCGCAGTAGGTAGCCATAGCCATACCAAGAGCATCTGTTACAGCTACACAGAAGCTGCTTATCTTACTTCCGGCTGTAACTGCCGCTACTGTCACCGCACCCAAACCATTAACTGCTGCCTGCAAGATAACTGAACCTATGGCAGTTATAGAGTACTGCAATCCCATAGGTACTCCCATAGCTAATAAAATCTGTATATGTCTGCCTGAAACTGCGGCTTCTCCTACTTCTAATTTTAATATACGGAATTTTTTAACCATATATATTACACATAGTATACCTGAAACAAGCTGTGATATAACTGTCGCATATGCCGGTCCTGCCACACCCAGTCCTATATATTTTATAGAAACAACATCTAAAATTATATTTAGTATTGCAGCCAATATAAGAAAATACAGTGGTGTTTTAGAATCTCCCAATGCCCTTATAATCCCCGCTGTCAAGTTGTAAAGATACATTACCGGTATACCTATAAATACAATAATAATATAAATATAGGCTTCATCTAAAATTTCCAAAGGTGTATTTGTCAATATCAATATTGTTCTGGTGAGCAGGCATACTATGGCGGTAATAAATACAGAGAAAAATATCCCCATATAAACTGCATTCATAGTAAACTTTCTCATCTCACTATAATCTTTTGCACCGAATTTCTGTGCTATAGGTATTGCAAATCCTGCTGTGTTTCCAATAACAAAACCATTTACCATGAAAAATATGGCACCTGTGGAACCCACAGCTGCCAATGAATTAACACCCAAATACTTACCTACCATTACAGTATCAACCATGCTGTAGAATTGTTGAAATAATGTTCCGATAAGCATAGGTATAGTAAATGCCAGTATAAGTTTTAGTGGATTACCACAGGTCATATCTGTGATTCCCTGTGTCTTCTTTTGTATATCCTTTTCCATAACTACCTCAAGCAAAATAATACTTACATATCATCAATATTTTTGTTCAAAACCATCTTCAGCTTTTCCATACTGTTGTTTAAAACCAGTTCTTCTGGAAAATCCATCTGATTTAATAACAGATCACAGTTTTCAAATCCCCCTACATAATCTGCAAAATGACTATCTGTATTACATATTATAGATGTACCATGCTTCTTTGCAGCTTCAATCAACTTTATGGCATTTTCTCTGCCATTTAATCTTGCAGAATTGGGATTTAATGATGAATTATTAAGTTCAAGGACAATACCCCTCTTCTTAGCTTCTTTAGCCAACTCATCATGATCTATCGGATATCTACCGTCATCCGGATGTCCTATTATTTTTACATATGGATTTGACATTACACCAAAGTATGCATCCATATTTTCCTGTAATGTTCCGGGATCTCTGCAAATGGTATGTAAACTTGCTATAGCATAATCGAGTCTCTTTAGAATATCATCTTCAATATCCAAGTTGCCCTTAAAATCCATTATATTTGCTTCTACTCCTCTAAGTATCAGCATATCCTTATATCTTCTTGGAATTACTTTAAAATTCATGAAATATATATTTTTAAAAGCTCCAGGTACAGCCTCACTATGATCTGAAAATCCATATGCCAAAAGCCCCTTTGCCACGGCTTCATCCATATTTTCCTTTAATGTAGAGTATGCATGTCCACTAGCTATAGTATGCGTATGCAAATCAAATAAAAATTTCATATTATTTCTTAAACATATCTCCCAACTTATCCATAGCATTTGAAATGCCAATCTTTGTAATCTGTTCCTTTACTCCTGCTACCACAGAATCCAACTGTCCATCAGGTATATCAATACCTGTAATACTCTCTATTGTCTTTTCAGGATCCTTTGTAATATTTGTTAAAAGTGCAGGATCTGCCTTTGCCTTATTTACTATATCTGTTACAATTTTTGCTATATCCATATTTTCTCCTTTTTGTACAACTAAAGCCAAGACTATATGCTATCTTGGCTCTAGTGAATAAACTATATTATCAGTATGTATTAGTTACCTGACATCTGCTTTGCAACTTCCTCAGCAAAGTTCTCGCTCTTCTTCTCAAGACCCTCACCTGTCTCGAATCTAACGAATCTCTTAATAGAAATCTTAGCATTGTTTGCCTTTGCAACCTCATCAATGTAAGCTGCTACAGACTGCTTTCCATCTGCTGCTTTTACATAAGCCTGGTCAAGAAGGCAAATTTCCTTCAGCTCTTTCTTGATTCTTCCCTCGATCATACCCATTATAACCTTCTCAGGCTTTGAAGCTTCTTTAGGATCGTTCTGAATCTGAGCTAAGAGAATTTCTCTCTCCTTTGCAAGGTACTCTGCATCAACTTCCTTGTCTGAAGTATACTTTGGATGAAGTGCTGCAACCTGCATTGCCACATTCTTTGCCATCTCCTTAATGTCATCGTTTACAACATCAGTTATAACATCTACAAGAACACCTATCTTTCCACCACCATGGATGTATGAAACTACGCAACCGTCATTCTCTTCTACTTTCTCGAATCTTCTGATTGACATATTCTCACCGATGATTGAAATCATACTTGAAAGCTTCTCAGCTACTGTAAGGCTAGGATCAAGCTCCCACTTCTCATTAAGGAATGCCTCTACATCATTTGCACTTGTCTTTAATGCCTGTGCTGCAACCTCTGCAACATAAGTTCTGAACTTCTCATTCTTTGCAACAAAGTCTGTCTCAGCATTTACTTCAAGTACAACAGCCTTCTTTGCATCATCACTAACGCAAACATCTACGATACCTTCAGCTGCTATACGACCTGCCTTCTTCTGTGCTCCTGCAAGTCCCTTCTCACGAAGGAAATCAACTGCTGCATCCATATCTCCATCAGTTGCAGCGAGGGCCTTCTTACAGTCCATCATTCCTGCACCTGTCATCTCTCTCAATTCTTTTACCATTGCTGCTGTTACTGCTGCCATTGTAAAACCTCCTAAACTTTTATAAATATGACAAGTTGCAAAGCGGTAAAAATCCTCTTTGCAACCTGCCTATAACTCAAATCTCTTTAAAATTAGAACTGTCTGTCGTCCAAAGCTTCCTTCTCAGGTGCGAATATCTCGCCCTCAAGAGCATCCTCAGCAACATCATCTGATGTTGAAAGAATCTCACCCTGATTTGCCTCGATAACTGCATCTGCCATCTTAGCTACTATAAGTTTTACAGCACGGATTGCATCATCATTTCCAGGAATAAGATAATCAAGCTCATCTGGATCACAGTTCGTATCACAGATACCGATAAGTGGAATACCTAAAGTATGAGCCTCCTGAACACATATTCTCTCCTTCTTTGGATCTATAATAAATATAGCGTCAGGAATGTTCTTCATATCCTTGATACCACCAAGGTTTCTCTCAAGCTTTTCCCATTCCTTCTTTAACTGGATAACTTCCTTCTTTGGAAGTAAATCAAATGTACCATCTTCGCTCATCTCTTCTAACTGACGAAGTCTCTTGATTCTTGACTGGATTGTCTTAAAGTTTGTAAGCATTCCACCAAGCCATCTCTCGTTAACATAGTACATTCCACAACGCTCTGCCTCTTCCTTGATAGCATCCTGTGCCTGCTTCTTTGTTCCTACGAAAAGAATTTTTCCACCATCCTTAGCTATGTCTGACATAGCATTGTATGCTGTATCAACCATACCTACACTCTGCTGAAGATCTATAATATGGATACCATTTCTCTCTGTGTAGATATATGGAGCCATCTTAGGGTTCCATCTTCTTGTTTGATGTCCAAAGTGAACACCTGCCTCAAGTAACTGCTTCATTGAAATAACACTCATTGTTTTTCTCCTTTGGTTTTTCTTCCATCAGGCTTAAGAAAAGGACCTATGGCACCACCTTCCTTATTCACCTGATGTGCTCATTTAGCTATAAAATTCTATCATAATATTCGTCTGATTGCAACTCTTCTTTTTCACCGCCCAGGTACATATAAGCCATAAATGATAAAGTCCTAGTATACCACAAATAAAAATGTCCCACTTATGGTAGAATACTATTTTGTATATTCTAACACTAGGAGGAACTGACTTATCAGAAAGGTTATTTTATCAATGGATGAACAAAGAAAGTATGAAGTTATCAAAGGTCTGGTAGATCACCCCGATACAGCTAACAAGGATAGAGCTGCTCTTATCCTAGGATGCACCAAGAGGCATATAAACCGTATGATACAAGGTTATGTTAAAGATGGTAAGGCATTCTTTATTCATGGTAACAGAGGTAAGAAGCCGGCTACCACTATCTGCCCTGATGTCAGAAGTCAAGTTCTTGATCTATATAGAACTAAATACTACGAGGCTAACTTTGAACACTATACAGAGCTTCTAAAAAAGCATGAAGGCATAAGTATCTCCTCTTCCTCTGTAATGAGTATTTTGGAGTCAGAGTACATTCTATCTCCAAAGGCTACAAAAGCTAAGCGTAGACGCATTAAGCAAACTCTCAGAGCTAAGAAGGAAGCTACAACATCAAAAAAGGAATTATCACAGATACAAGCTAACTTAGTAGCAGTTGAAGATGCTCACAGTCGTCGTCCAAGATGTGCTTATTTTGGCGAATTGCTTCAGATGGATGCTACCCCTTATGAATGGGTACCGGGACAGATATGGCATCTACATTTGGCTATTGATGATGCCTCAGGTGTTGTCACAGGTGCCTGGTTTGATACTCAGGAAACTCTTAATGGATACTACCATGTATTTGAGCAGATTCTTACTGATTATGGTATTCCTTATAAGTTTCTTACTGATAAACGAACTGTATTTACTTACAAGAAAAAAGGTGCCTTATCTGACGACAAAGACACCTATACACAGTTTGCATACGCCTGTAAGCAACTTGGCACACAGCTTGAATCAAGCAGCGTACCACAGGCTAAAGGACGTATAGAACGATTGAATCAGACTTTACAGTCACGCCTGCCTATTGAGTTTAGACTCGCAGGCGTAACCGATATCCATAAAGCCAATGAATTCATTTACCACTACATAAAAGAATTCAATGAGAAGTTCGCACTTCCACTTTATGGTATCAAATCTGTCTTTGAAACGCAACCATCTAAAGAAAAAATAAATCTTACTTTGGCGGTTTTAACTGAGAGAACTGTTGATGCCGGACATGCGATTCAATTCGAGAAGAAATTTTATAAGATGATAGATAATAAAGGATTGCAGACCCATTATCGAAAAGGTACCAAGGTTATGCTTATCAAGGCATTTGATAGGTCTATGTTTGTGTGCGTAAATGACAAAGATATTTATGCACTGGAAGAAATACCGGCTCATGAGCATAAATCTAAGGACTTGGACGCTGACTACAAACAGCCAAAACCTAGAAAGCCTTATATACCTCCAATGAACCATCCTTGGAGATTGGATGCCTTTAATAAATTCGCACACTCACAGCCACACAGAATTGAAGAAGACATAAAAAGTGCATAATAAAAGCCCCTTTGTGGGGGCTTATAAATTAATTATTTTGGGACATAATCATTTATGCTTGACACTCTTCTTTTTCACCGCCCAGGTACAATACCAAACATAATAAAAATCCACTTATTGCACCTGCTACATGTGCAATATTATCCACACCTGTAGTTCTAAAACCTGCATATAACATCAACGCAAGTGAAACTACAATTTGATAAAGACTCAAATCTCTTATTCTACCTCTATTTACAAGCAATGCATATAACAAAGCTCCAACTATACCAAATATGGCTCCTGAAGCCCCAGCACTGACAGCCACATCTCCACTAACAGATTGTACCCAGTCAGAGGCTATATTTGCAAAAACTCCTGCAAGCATATAAATAATAAAAAATCTGATATGTCCTACTATATCCTCTAACTTGCTTCCAAGGATAACTAATATCATCATATTATTGACTATATGCTCTATTCCAAAATGCATAAACATGGAGGTAACAAGTCTATAGTACTCTCCACTTCTAATATTTGTCGTAAATGCAGCTCCATATTTGAGCATCACCATTGTATCTGTTGAGCCACCATGTGTTTCAAGAAACAAAAAATATATAACATTAATAACTATAATACTTATAGTAATGTAATTTCTTTTACTAATACCCATTATCTAATATTCTCTGATATTTTCTTCGCAGTTTCTTTTTGTGCTTCATTGTCAGCCTCTCTCGGAGTCCAACTTACTATCCTTGATGCATCATCATATCTTGGTATAACATGAATATGGCAGTGAAAAACAGTCTGACCTGCACTCTCTCCTGTATTTGCCAATGTATTAAATCCGGTGGCACCTAAAGCAGTCATTGTAGCCTTTCCAAGTTTTGCTGCTAAAGCAAGAGCCTTTCCTGCTATATCTTCATTTAATTCAGTGATATCTCTAGCATGAGACTTCGGTAAAATAAGCATATGTCCCTTACTTGCCGGTGATAAATCCAGTATTACTCTAAAATTCTCATCTTCAAAAACTGTATTTGATGGAATCTGTCCATCAGCTATTTTACAAAAAATACAATCCATTTCTACCTCACATCAATCATTATTTACCCATTCAGGCTCCAGCGGTGTTTCAAAGCTGCCCCTTATATTGGTATCACCATCTATCGCCACCAATATACCTGCTGAATTAGTCTTATATTCCACCTTGTCAGCATCCTTAACCTTTCCATTTGAAACAATTTTCCCTGAAGCATTTACTACGTAATTTGTTATACTACTTCCATTATCATTAGGTACTGAAAAAACTTGATACTTCATATACTCATTTGCTCTCACAAGTCTTCCCTTATAATAAAGCTTGTGATCCTTTGTTCCCGTTATACCCTTTCCTGTTGAAGTTTGAAAGAAGTATTCCTCCGACTTTCCTAAATCATTCTTTACAGTTTGCTTACCCTTTATCAAATAGCACTGTGAACTTTCGCCAAAGTAATATGCCGCATAACTGTTTCCTTGATAAACTTTTTGAATTCCATATACCGGTGTTCCGTTTTTATCAAATAAATACTGCTTACCATCAATTTTCACCAAATCACTCACATTCAAATTATCAGTTTTTGAAGCATAAGGTTCTCCTGTTGATGAGAAGTAGAACCATTCAACCAGATTATTATAATTACCCAATAGTTCATCAGGCGGTTGTATGGAATACCATCCGGTTCTTACAGTGCCGTCCTCATTCATATATTTAAAGTCTTTTATAGAGGGATTTGATTTACCGGTTATCTGTATCCACCCTGTAACAAGCTCTCCATTTTCGTCAAAGGCATATCTTACTCCATCTATCTTTTTCTCACCATATTTAGCTCCCTTTGACAATACCGGCTTAAACTTCTTTCCGGTATTTGTAAAATAAAACCATTTTTCCAAAGAGGATGAATTTGGAGTAACTCTCACTTCCTCACTGTCCGGTGGCATAAGCTTACACCATCCTGTCACCATAGTTCCATCACTATTTATATAATAGTCATTATCCAGTATCCAGCCTGTAAGCATCTTCCCTTCATCATCAAAGTAATAGTATTTGTCATTAATAATCTTCCAGTTTCCCTTAACTGCCTTGCCACCACTCTGGAAGTAAGCCCAATACTCACCATTTCTATCTTTCAGTTTTTTCCAGCCTTCTACTATAAGTCCCTGTTCATCCACATAATATTTGTCATCATCTACCCAACTGTTGGTAGCCATAACTCCGTTGTCACTTAGATAACGCCATTTATCATCAGCGCCTTTTTTCCACTCATTTGACAATTTATAATTGTTTTTATCCAGATAGACCCAATCTGAGCCTGATTTTGACCAGCCTTCTGCATAAGTATTGTTTGGCATCGCCAAAACAAAGCCGAAAGCAAAAAGTGATAAAAGTATCTTCTTTTTCATATTTACTCCATTATATTTTATGTTTAGCTAAAATTATTATTAAGTCACATTACAATATATTATACACTACAGGCATGGTTTTTTTCTTACGATTACATTAACTAACATAAAAACCCGTTTCTGTCTAAGACAAAAACGGGTTTTGTTATATTTTTTGTAAATCTTATTCTACAACATAAGGAAGAAGAGCTATATGTCTAGCTTTCTTGATAGCTACTGTAATTTCTCTCTGATGCTTAGCACAGCTTCCTGAAATTCTTCTTGGAAGGATTTTTCCTCTCTCTGAAATATATTTTCTAAGAGTTGCCACATCTTTATAATCAATAGCCTTTTCCTTATCACCACAGAATGCACAAACTTTCTTTCTCCTGCGTAATCCGTTAGCAGGTCTTCTTCTAGAGCCTTCTGCTCTATCAGCCTTGTTAAATGCCATGATAAAGTCCCCTTTCTTTATTTTAACCTAGTTAAATGGTAGACCCTCGTCATCAACTCCATCCGGTATATTCATAAATCCATCTGTACTTGCTGATGATGGTGATGGTCTTGTAGAAGCCTGATAGCCACTACCGCTATCACTTGCTCCCTTACTATCTGCAAATTCCTGAGTGTCTATAATAACCTCAGTTGTATAAACCTTTTGACCTTCTTTATTGGTATAACTTCCTGTCTGAATACGACCTGAAATTAACACTCTCATACCCTGTCTAAAATACCTCTCTGCGAACTCGCCTGCTTTATCAAATGCAACACATGGTATAAAGTCTGCGGTCTGTTCTGACGAATCTCCGCCACGCTTAAATACTCTGTCTACAGCAAGTGTATATCTTGCGATAGCCATTGATCTTTCTCCACTGGAATATCTTACTTCCGGGTCTCTTGTTAGTCGTCCCATTAATATGGCTCTGTTCATACAATCTCTCCTTTATATTAAGCTTACTGCTTAACGACTAGGTATCTCACAACTGATTCCATAATGCGGATATTTGCCTCAATTTCATTAGGGCAATTATTATCCTCTGACTGGAACTTAATGAAATAGTAGAATCCTTCTTTTTGTTTGTTAATGTCATAGGCAAATCTCTTCTTACCCCAGTCATCAACATTTTCAATGCTTCCACCAAATCTTGTGATGTAATTTTGAACTTTCTCTAGAGCTTCAGCTCTGGCATCATCTTCAAGCTTACCATTAAGCACTAATGCTAATTCATATGTACTTGTCATTTCTTACCTCCTCTTGGTCTCTGGCCTTTGATATCAATATCAAAAGCAAGGATTATGTGTCACAGTACTTAATAATATCATATATAATTTGGTATTGCAAGTGTCTTTTCATTGTTTACACACTATTCGCTTTTATAAAGATTTTTATGAGAGATTTGTAAAAATCGGAGATTCTCCTAAGATTATATTGGTTTATATACTGGATAAAGATTATATTATGTCCAATTCATCCTTTTTTGAAACAGCAATTTATGTTTATAGAGGAATAAACGAGGACGACTTTAATAAAAAAGGACCTGAATATAAACATTATCTCAACAATATGTTTTTATTAAGTTAGGCTCTAAAAGATAAAACCTAAAACCGCCTGTGAAAACAAACTCTTTTCACAGACGGTTTCTTTATTTTCTACATTATTCATCCCCCGCATTCCTTGCAGGGCATCCAAGACTTTGCCAAGTAAGGTATGCAATAATAAACTTATCAATATCTCCGTCCATTACCGCAGTTACATTTCCACTTTCCGCTCCGGTTCTGTGATCCTTTACCATTGTATACGGTTGCATTACATAGGAACGAATCTGATTTCCCCAGCCTATGTCCTTTACATCGCCTCTAATATCTGAAAGCTTCTCAACATTTGCCTGCTGCTTTAACATAAAGAGCTTAGCTTTAAGCATCTGCATAGCCTTGTCCTTATTTTGGAACTGACTTCTTTCGTTCTGACATTGTACTACCACACCTGTCGGTATATGTGTAATTCTTATAGCTGAAGAAGTCTTGTTGATATGCTGACCACCAGCACCTGATGAACGATAAGTATCTATCCTCAAATCATCCGGATTGATATCCACATCAAGGTCTTCTTCTATATCCGGCATAATATCACAGGACACAAATGAGGTCTGGCGCTTTCCTGCCGCATTAAAAGGTGAAATACGCACAAGTCTGTGTACACCATGCTCACTTCTAAGATAACCATATGCATTCATACCATTTATCTGTAATGTTACAGACTTTATTCCTGCCTCATCACCCTCCAACATATCTAAAACCTCTACACTGTAGCCTTCTTGGACAGCCCATCTTGTATACATTCTGTAAAGCATTGAACACCAGTCACAAGACTCAGTTCCGCCTGCACCTGCATTAAGTTTCATGATGGCATTTGAAGAGTCATATTCACCTGTAAGAAGTGTAGCTATCTTCAATTCGTCTATTTCTTTTGTAAACGCTTCAAGCATACCTTCTATCTCAGGTATAAGACTCTCATCATTTTCCTCATATCCCATCTCTATAAGGACCCCTATATCTTCGTATTCAGACTTTAACTTATTATATTTTTCGACAGTATCCTTGAGCTGTTTTGCCTCTTTTACTATCTTGGTACTCTCCTTTGGATCGTCCCAAAATGTAGGCTCCTCCATAGCACGATCAAGCTCAATTATCTTTTTCTCCTTACCGTCTAAGTCAAAGTGAATCCCTCACTTCCAGCAATATTTTTTCGTAGGATTGTAATGTGGTTTTAAAACCATCTAATTCTACCATTTGCTCACCCACTTTCATATTATTCTAAATATCCAAATGAATATCAACGACATTATATTAAAATTTTAAGATTATGTAAACAGCAAGTATATATGCTGATATATTTTATACAAAATAAAAACTGCCACCACTTAAATAAATATATGTGGCAGCAGTTTATCTTATCTATTTAGTATCTCCATAAACTCATCACCTGTGATAGTTTCCTTCTCATACAGAAAATGAGATATTTCTTCAAGTTTCTCTCTGTTTTCCATAAGTATCTGTGCAGCTTTCTCATGTTGAGATTTAACAAGTTCTACAACCTGCTTATCTATAGCAGCAGCTGTCTCAGCTGAAGCCGCCAAAGAAGTATCGCCTCCAAGGTATCTGTTTGTAACGGTCTCAAGTGCTACCATATCAAAGTCCCTACTCATTCCATATCTGGTAATCATAGCTCTTGCCAGTTTGGTAGCCTGCTCTATATCATTTGAAGCTCCTGTGGAAACATCACCGAATACAACTTCCTCTGCCGCTCTTCCACCTGTAAGTGTAGCTATTTTATTCTCAAGTTCAGTTTTTGTCATAAGATAGTGATTACCCTCATCCACTTGCATTGTATACCCCAGTGCTCCGGAAGTTCTTGGAATAATCGTTATCTTGGTAACAGGTGCCGAATTAGTCTGCTTTGCAGCCACAAGTGCATGTCCAACCTCATGGTATGATACTCTCCACTTCTCAGCATCCGTCAAAATAGAATTTTTCTTTTGATATCCCGCAATAACTACCTCAATGCTCTCTTCCAAATCAGACTGATTTACAAACTTTCTATTATCTCTAACTGCTCTAAGTGCAGATTCATTTATTATATTGGCGAGTTCTGCACCTGAGGCACCTGAAGCCATTCTTGCAATAATCTTAAAATCCACATCATCTGAAATTTTTATTTTCTTTGCATGAACTTTGAGTATTTCCTCTCTTCCCTTAAGATCAGGAAGTTCTACAGGCACTCTTCTGTCAAATCTTCCCGGTCTTGTAAGTGCCGGATCCAAAGCATCCGGTCTATTGGTTGCTGCAAGGATAATAACACCTGAATTACCCTCAAAACCGTCCATCTCTGTCAAAAGCTGGTTGAGAGTCTGCTCTCTCTCATCATTTCCACCTATCTGACCGTCTCTTTTTTTACCTATTGCATCTATCTCATCAATAAACACTATACATGGTGCTTTTTCCTTTGCCTGTTTGAAAAGGTCTCTTACCTTGGAAGCACCCATACCTACAAACATTTCAACAAACTCTGAACCCGACATTGAGAAAAAAGGAACGTTCGCCTCACCTGCTACAGCCTTTGCAAGCATAGTCTTACCGGTTCCCGGAGGTCCTACAAGGAGTATACCCTTTGGCATAGAAGCACCTATATCCTTGTATTTATTTGGATTATGCAAATAATCTACAATCTCAGTAAGATTCTCCTTCGCCTCATCCTCACCTGCCACATCCTCAAACTTAATTCCCTCAGAAGATTTAACATATACCTTGGCACCTGATTTACCCATATTTCCAAACATCAAAGAGTTTGCGCTGCTCTTGTCAGTCATTCTCTTTGTAATTCTATTCCAAATAAAATAAAATATTGCCATAGGAATAATCCAGCTAAGAATTGCATCCATCAATGGTGAGTCTTTTCTCACTATCTCACTTGAAAACTGTACTCCTGCATCATGTAATCTGTCTGTAAGCCCCGGATCATACATAAGTCCTGTCTTATATACAGTCTTATCGTTAGTTCCTGCAAAAAGAATTTGATTTGTCTGTATATCAACTTTTGATATCTCTTTATTCTCCGTCATGGTCATAAATGTACCATAGTCCACTTGCTTTATCTGCCCTTCCTTTATAAATGGAAGTACCATAAAGTTTATTGCCGTCATTATTATCAATACTATAACATAATAATATATGAAAGGTTTCCTGCTCCTTGGGTCTTCTACCATATTACCTCCTATACTTTATACTGCTTAAAACTATTCAGCTCTTATAATAACCACTAATAAAATCGGTTGTTAGCACTATATCATACTGAGTGCTAAAAATCAAGCAAAATAGCATTATACAATTCTTTTAAAACAAATATAACCTGATACAATAGTTTTCTTATCTACTATATCAGGCATATAATATTCTTAAAGCAAAAAAACTTCAAATCATATCAATTTAAAACTGCTACAAATCTTAACTGTACTTTGAAAAGATCACCATCTATGATTATCTCGAACTTTCCACCCTGTAGCATTGTCAAAGACTTAGCTATTGATAGTCCCAGTCCACTACCTTCAGTTGTCCTTGATACATCTCCTCTTACAAATCTCTCTGTAAGTTCATCCGGTCTAATATTCAAAGGATTTTCAGAAATATTCTTAATAACAAATTTTGCAATACTGTCTTCCATAACTACATCAATATATATTCTTGAATCCCTTGCAGCATATTTAAAGGCATTATTATATAGATTCTCCAATACTCTCCACAAATGTCTGCCGTCAGCCTTTATAATTACCCCTGCAGGAGGAAGATTGGAAATAATATTAAGTCCTTTTTCAGCAAACTTATCCTCAAACTCACCATTAGTCTGATTTATCATCTCAACCAAATCAATATCTCTCAAATCTACCGATATATTTCCACTTGATACCTTGCTGGCCTCCACCAAATCCTCTGTAAGATTTTTCAAATGCTGTGATTTTACTGATAATATATCCAAATACTCCTGTATCTTTGCATTCTCAGGCTTCTCTCTTTTTATAAGATCAACATAGTTTATAATTGAAGTCAAAGGCGTCTTTATATCATGTGAAACATTAGTAATCAGATCTGCTTTCAATCTTTCACTCTTAACCTGATCATTAATAGCACCCTGAAATCCCATACTAATATTGTTGAGGTCCTTTACTACTTCACTCACTCTACCATTAAATTCACTCTCATTTAATCTGTATCTGGTGTCTCCATTTGCTATTTCCTTTATCGCATCAGCAATCTTATCAAATGCAATAGCTGTTTTATATACCTTATTGAAAATAATAAAGTTTATAATCAAGAAAACAATAAAGGCTATAAATATCATCAAACGCCCCAAAAGACTCTTTTCATTTATTGTTGTAAGCAAAAAGAACGCCATGATTACAATATCAACAATAATCAGCAGTAAAAAATCTGAAACAAGTTTCTTCTTAAAAGTTCTTTTCAACATATAAATTGAAAAACTTTCTTTTATAACCTTTATATAGGAATTCTTCCAAAGCAGTCCAGCCTTATATTCCCTTAGTATAGAAAATGCAATAGGTAATGCAGCCAAATAAATAGAAGCATAATCAAGCATTTGATTTGCAAAATCCCAGTTTTCCTTTTCAATATATATATGCAATACTTTTTGTCCTATGAAATTATTTATAGCAAAAAGTACCACAATGAAGAAAATCAAAAGCAATATCTTTACTTCAAAAGGTATCACATCAAAAAGATCATTTAGTTGAATCCCCTGCTTCTTATCACTATGACCGGAAAAAATCAACAAATATCCAAGGCTTATTATCATCAAAATAATACCTACTGTGACAGAAACCAAACCTATTGAATATGCTCTTCTTTGACTCAAATAGTTCACATTTTCAATAGCATATATATCTGTTGCAGTATAGACAGTATTCACTGCAATGTACACTCTGTATGGCTTTGGTAATTTATCTGAAAGCTTTTCAGATTGAAAGGCCAATTCCTTTGGAATATTTCTAAGATTTGTCTCCACTATCATGCTATCTGAAAATGTTAGTGCATATTTTCCATATTCATATACACTTTTTATATTCAATGACCTGTCATTGGTATATACTGTATCACCATATTCAAGTCGATACCTAAAGTTTGACGGAATTAAAACAAATCTCTCATAGGCATTATAATATTTTGCCAGCAAACCTAAGCTCTCGGTTATGACTGTCTTCATACTTATATATGCATCACTTGGCTCTACCATGTCCAAACTATTTGCATAAATCCTATAATTTATAAAATATGAAGTATCTTCTATTTGATCTACAAGCTTTTGGTCCACCACACTTACCTGGTAATGCTCATCAATATAATAACCATGTCTTTTTGCATACTCTATAATGGAACCCACTGAAAAGTTTACATCATTACTTGGTCCCATATTTAGCCCGAATATGTCCTTATTTAGATCAAACCTACCATCAGTTTCAAAGACCTCTCTTAGATTTGCATACGTGAAAAGCAATGAAATATCAGAATCGACCTGTGACATGAATGCCGGTGATTCATCATAGCTTTCTGCATTCATCCATAAAAGACCCTTCTTGAAATTGTCATTGCAATAAATAATAGAAATACCCACAATAAAGAGTATAAAAGCTATAAAATGCAGTATACAAGCCCAGATTTTTATTTTAAGCTTTGACAAAAATACATTCTTATTCATATCAGTTTTGCTTTTCGATCTTATAACCTACTCCCCAAACCACTTTCAAATATCTTGGCTCCTTAGGGTTTATCTCTATCTTCTCTCTTATATGTCTTATATGTACTGCCACTGTATTGTCTGCTCCAATAGCCTCTTCATTCCAGATCTGTTCATATATTTCATCAATAGAAAATACTTTACCGGCATTCTTTGCAAGAAGCAAAAGTATATTATACTCTATAGGTGTAAGTTTTATAAGTTCTCCTGCTATAGTCACTTCCTTTGTCTCATCATCTATCTCCAAATCACCTACTACTACCTTTTGTGACTCAGGTAATGACATGTTTCCAAGTTTTTTATATCTTCTTAACTGACTCTTTACTCTTGCTACTAGCTCTAACGGATTGAAAGGCTTTGTCAAATAGTCATCCGCACCTATATTTAATCCAAGTATCTTGTCAGCATCTTCTGACTTTGCTGAAAGCATTATAATAGGTACAGTACTGCTCTCTCTGATCTTCATCGTAGCTCTTATACCATCTAGTACAGGCATCATTATATCTATTATCAATAAGTCAACTCTATTTTTTGACATTAAACTTATTGCTTCTTCACCATCATATGCTGTCAGCACTTCAAATCCTTCTCCTGAAAGATAGATTTTTATCGCATCTACTATCTCTCTATCATCATCACATACTAATATTATTTCCATAGTTCCACCCTTATATATCTTGACATATTTTTTATTTTGTTTTAGTTTTAAACATAACTGTTTATATTATACCATTTGTTTTAATATAAAAAAATGAATATTTTCTAACAGTTTTACACCATACTATTATACACCAAAACTGTTAATTTTTTATGTCCTGTGAGGAATTTTATGAATAAAGATGAATATTTTTTGAAGGAAGCTATTAAGCTTGCAAAAAAAGCCGGTGATGTTGGGGATGTTCCTATAGGTTGTGTCATTGTATTTGAAGATAAAATAATAGCAAGGGGCTACAATAAAAGAAATAAAGATAAAAGCACTCTGGCACATGCTGAAATGATTGCAATAAAAAAAGCTTGTAAAAAACTGGGGGACTGGCGACTTGAAGACTGTACCATGTATATTACTCTTGAACCCTGTCCTATGTGCGCCGGTGCTATAATACAGTCCAGAATAAAAAGAGTTGTTCTGGGCGCTATGAATCCCAAAGCCGGATGTGCAGGTTCAATATTGAATATATTACAAACTGATGGTTTCAATCATAAAACAGATATAGAACTTATATCTGAACCCTATCACAATGAATGCTCAAATCTTCTAACATCTTTTTTTAAATCACTAAGAAAAAAGGCTACCCTAGGGTAGCCTACTCTTGTACTATTCTTGCATCTTTAAGTCTTCCATAGGTATTTGGACCTTCTTCATATGTCTCAAATACTCCTTCAATAGTAACTCTTGCATCTTCCTCAGGACAATTTTCATGCCTGTTCATTTTTTCATCTGCCCAAAGTATTTCTATACCCTGTGCACAACAGGCAGCCGCATCCTTTATCATACAAAAGTGATAGTATATATCTTTTTCTTTACTATATGATGTATAGTAATTTCCTGTTATCTTAAAGCTTTTTCCGATATATGTTTTCGGATCAACCATCAGTTGATACACTGTAGCATATACCATATCCGGAGTCATTATGCTTAAATCATAGTCCAATTCACCTTCAGATATGCTTTCGGTCTCCTCCTCACTTACAGCACTACTTTCTATATTATTAGAATTTGCAACTTCATTCTTAGCTGATGTATTACATCCGGTCAAAAAAATACAGGATAACAATATTATAACCTTCTTCATAATAATCTCCTTTACAATTTACTTCGTCTATTATTATATTTTTTTCGCTTCAATATGTACAGTTAAATTTTAATATCAATATTTTTCAATATTTGTTATATATTGTTTATCGACTTATTCAATATATTTTTTTATTGTATAAATTGACCTAAAAGCATTCTTTTTTGTCTATTCATACAATGTTTTTGTTTACCTAATTTTTTTTTAGATTACTATTGATTTGCCATGCCAAAGGTGCTATATTATAGGTATCTAAAAAATTTTTAGGTAGAAAACAAAGGAATGGCAATAGTGATTTTATGAATAGAGATGATTTGACTTTAGAGTCTTTAGTAATGATTGCTCACGGTATAGCCAGACATTTCGGCAATGACTGTGAGGTCTGTATTCATGATTTACAAGCTGACGATCTGGAACACACTATTTGCTACATCATTAATGGTCATGTATCAGGAAGAAAACTTGGGGACGGTGCTTCTAAAATAGTTCTTGAAACTCTTGAAGCTCTGAACAAAGGTGAGAATGTCAGTGATCACCTAGGCTATCGAACCCATACTTCCGATGGCAGGATTCTAAAATCTTCCACTGTCTTCTTAAAGGATGAAAGCGGAAAATATAGATTTGTGCTTGGTATAAACCATGATATGACAAGTTTCATTAATGTTCAGTCCACGCTCAATAACATATTAGAAAATTTTGATGCCAAGGACGAAGATGTTTATGGACAAATCCCACTTAGTGTAAATGATTTGCTTGAAAATCTGATTGAACAGAGTGTAAAGCTTGTGGGAAAAACACCAACCCTTATGACTAAGGATGAAAAAATCAGAGCAATAAAGTTTTTGCAGGATGCAGGAGCTTTTCTGATAACCAGGTCAGGGGATAAGATTTCTCAATTTTTCGGAATCAGTAAATTTACGCTGTATAGCTACATTGAACAAGCAAAAACAGTGGACGATTAATTTTAGGAGGTTAAATTTCATGTCACAACTAAAATGGGTGTTGAATAATATGCCCAAAACAGGAGATGCTAATCTTCCAATAATGTCTGTTGAAGAGGTGACAAAGGCGAAAGCATTCCATGAGAGCTTTCCACAGTATACTCAGACACCTTTAGCAGACTTAAAGGAAATGGCTAAATTCCTAGGACTAGGAGAGGTAAAGGTAAAGGATGAGTCTTACAGATTCGGGTTGAATGCATTTAAAGTTCTTGGTGGTTCTTTCGCAATCGCTAAGTACATAGCTGATGAGATGAATGTAGATGTATCAGAGCTACCTTATTCAGTTCTTACATCCGACGAGTTTGCAAAGAAATTCAAACCTGCTACATTCTTCTCTGCTACAGATGGTAACCATGGTCGTGGAGTGGCTTGGGCAGCAAATAAGTTACATCAAAAATCAGTAATCATAATGCCAAAGGGTTCTACAGAAACAAGACTTAACAATATCAAAGCTGAAGGTGCTGATGCTTGGATTTCTGATGTAAACTATGATGAGTGCGTTCGTGAGGCTGCAAAGCTTTCTGCAGATGTTGAGCATGGTGTTGTAGTTCAGGATACAGCTTGGGAAGGCTATGAGAAGATTCCTGCATGGATTATGCAAGGTTATGGTACTATGGCACTTGAAGCTGATGCACAGTTTGCTGAGAGACCTACTCATGTATTTGTTCAGGCAGGTGTTGGTTCACTAGCAGGTGCAATGGTTGGTTACTTTGCAAATAAGTATAAGGATAACCCACCAATAATGGTAGTTGTTGAGGCTGAGGCTGCTGCTTGTCTTTACAAGGGTGCTGTTGCAGCTGATGGCGATATAAGGATTGTAGATGGAGATATGGACACAATCATGGCAGGTCTTGCTTGTGGTGAGCCAAATATCACATCTTGGGATATCTTAAAAAATCATGTTACATGCTTTATCGCAGCTGAGGATATTGTAGCTGCTAGAGGTATGCGTATGCTTAATGCTCCATTAAAGGGAGATACTCAGGTGCTTTCAGGTGAGTCAGGAGCTGCTCCATTCGGTGCTCTTGCTACTATTATGATGGATGATGAGTACAAGGAGCTTAGAGAGAAACTAAACTTAACTAAAGATTCTAAGGTATTACTTTTCTCAACTGAGGGTGACACAGATCCACAGCGTTGGAGAAATATTATCTGGGAAGCTAAGGAAAGATAAGAATAGTTGTTTATATATATTGAAGGAGGAACAATACAATGGGTAAATTATCAAAAGAAGAGTTAGAGAAGATCAAAGCTTTAGCTGAAGGCTATAAGGCTGATATGACAGCTTTCCTTCGTGCTATAGTTGCCAATCCGGGCGAGTCATCTGACGAGGCTGCTCACGTTGCTACAATTAAGGCTGAGATGGAGAAGGTAGGCTTTGACGAGGTTAAGGTGGATCCGCAGGGTAATGTTATGGGATTCATGGGAAGCGGAAAGACTCTCATCGCTTTTGACGGACATATTGATACAGTAGGTATCGGAAACATCGACAACTGGAACTTCGATCCTTATGAGGGATTCGAGGATGATGAAGAAATCGGCGGTCGTGGTGTTTCAGATCAGCTTGGCGGTACAGTTTCTGCAGTATATGCTGCAAAAATTATGAAGGATCTCGGTCTTCTTAATGACAAATATCGTGTAATGGTTGTAGGTACAGTTCAGGAAGAGGACTGTGACGGTCTTTGCTGGGAATATATCTACCATGAGGATAAGATCAGACCTGAGTTTGTTGTATCATCAGAGCCTACAGACGGTGGCCTTTACAGAGGTCAAAGAGGACGTATGGAGATCAGAATCGATGTTAAGGGTGTTTCTTGCCACGGTTCCGCTCCTGACAGAGGTGACAATGCTCTCTACAAGATGGCTGATATCTTAAGAGATGTTCGTGCTCTTAACAACAATGGTGATGCAGAGTCTACAGACATCAGAGGTCTTGTAAAGATGCTTAACCCTAAGTACAATGATCAGTGGAAAGAAGCAAGATTCCTTGGTAGAGGAACTGTTACAGCTTCACAGATCTTCTTCACATCTCCTTCTCGTTGTGCAGTTGCTGACTCTTGTGCAGTATCTCTTGACAGAAGAATGACTGTAGGTGAGACTTGGGAGTCATGTCTTGAGGAAATCAGACAGCTTCCTTCAGTTAAGAAGTACGGTGAGGATGTAGTTGTAAGCATGTACAACTATGACAGACCTTCATTTACAGGTGTTGTATATCCTATCGAGTGCTACTTCCCTACTTGGGTATTACCTGAGGATCACAAAGTTTGTACAAGTGCAGTTGCAGCATACAAGGATCTCTTCGGCGATAAGAGAATCGGTAATGCCAAGACTACACCTGAGCGTGAGGTAAGACCGCTTCTTGACAAGTGGACATTCTCTACAAACGGTGTTTCTATCATGGGTAGAAACGGTATCCCTGTAATTGGATTCGGACCGGGTGCAGAGGCTCAGGCTCATGCTCCAAATGAGATTACATGGAAGAAAGACTTAGTAACTTGTGCAGCATTCTATGCAGCTCTTCCTGCTTACTACTGTGACTAATTATAAATAATATTTGTGTTTAGCATTCCGGGCTTTTGCCCGGAGGGTTAAACTTATATACAAGCTATAAAATAAATATATAAACTTTAAGCGCAAAGCGCTTTAAAAATAAGGAGTAATAAAAATGTCAGATTTCAAGAATTTAGTTGAAAAGTTAAAGAACCTCAAAACACAGGATATGTTCATGAACGATTTCTTCCTTACATGGGAAAAGACAGATGATGAGCTTAATGCTGTATGGACAGTTGCAGATGCACTTCGTGATTTAAGACAGAGAAATATCTCTACAAAGGTATTTGATTCCGGCCTTGGAATATCACTTTTCCGTGATAATTCTACAAGAACAAGATTCTCTTTCGCTTCAGCTTGTAACCTTTTAGGTCTTGAGGTTCAGGATCTTGACGAAGGTAAGTCACAGATTGCTCACGGTGAGACAGTTCGTGAGACAGCTAACATGATCTCATTCATGGCTGATATCATCGGTATCAGAGATGATATGTACATCGGTAAGGGTAATGCATATATGCACGAAGTTGCAGACTCTGTTGAGGCAGGATACAAGGACGGCGTTCTTGAGCAGAGACCTACTCTTGTAAACCTTCAGTGTGATATCGATCACCCTACACAGTGTATGGCTGACGCTCTTCATGTAATCCATGAGTTCGGCGGTATTGAGAACCTTAAGGGTAAGAAGATCGCTATGAGCTGGGCTTATTCACCATCTTACGGTAAGCCTCTTTCAGTTCCACAGGGTGTTATCGGTCTTTTCACAAGACTTGGTATGGATGTTGTTTTAGCTCATCCGGAAGGTTATGAGGTAATGCCTGAGGTTGCTGAGGTTGCTAAGAAGCAGGCAGCTGAGTGCGGCGGTAAGTTCACTATCACAAACGACATGAAGGAAGCATTCAAAGATGCAGATATCGTTTATCCTAAGTCATGGGCACCATTTGCTGCAATGGAGAAGAGAACAAATCTTTATGCAGAGGGTGATTCAGAAGGAATCAAGGCTTTAGAGAAGGAGCTTTTAGCTCAGAATGCTAACCACAAGGATTGGGCATGTACAGAAGAGATGATGAAGCTTACAAAGGACGGTAAGGCTCTTTATCTTCACTGCTTACCTGCTGATATCACAGGCGTTTCTTGCAAGGAAGGCGAGGTTGACGGTTCAGTATTTGACAGATACAGAGATCCGCTTTACAAAGAAGCAAGCTTCAAGCCATATGTTATCGCTGCTATGATCTTACTTGAGAAGTTCAAAGATCCTGCTAAGGTTTTAGAGCAGCTTGAGGCACGTGGACAGGACAGAATCTTTTCAGAAAAATAAAGAGGCCAGTGAGTCTTAGTAAATTCGGCGGTAGATAATCTATCGCCTATACAAAAGGGGGGCGGCTATGTATGGCTGCCCCTTTGTCTTTATAAACTATATCCTAACATTAAGGGGAAATTTATATGAAATTCAAAAGCAAGATTGTTATAGCTCTTGGTGGTAATGCCCTAGGTAATAATTTAAAAGAGCAGATGGTAGCTGTAAAAACTACTGCAAAGGCTATCGTAGATTTGATCGAAGATGGTCATGAGGTTCTTATCGTTCATGGAAACGGTCCACAGGTTGGTGTAATAAACAATGCCATGACAGAGTATGCGCATAATACCAACTCTGATTCGACACCGCTTTCAGTGTGTGTGGCAATGAGCCAGGCTTATATCGGATATGATATACAGAACGCTCTTCGTGAGGAATTCTTAAACAGAAATCTTGAAGTTCCTCCGATAGCTACAGTTGTTACTCAGATCAGAGTAGATGAGAATGATAAAGCATTTGAAAATCCTACAAAGCCTATCGGTAAGTTCATGGGCAAGGATGAAGCTCTTGAAGCTGCAGGAAACAGAGGCTGGATTGTAAAAGAGGATGCCGGAAGAGGTTACAGAAGAGTTGTTGCTTCTCCTGCTCCACAGGAAATTATTGAATTGTCTGCTATTAAGTCAATGGCTGACAACGGACAGGTTGTAATCTGCTGCGGTGGTGGTGGAATCCCTGTAGTATCAAACGGAAAGCATCTCTCAGGTGCTCCTGCAGTAATCGATAAGGATGCGGCTGCCGCTCTTCTTGCAAAGAATGTAGGTGCAGATACACTTATCATCCTTACCGCTGTTGAAAAGGTTGCCATCGGATATGGCACAGAAAATGAAAAATGGTTAGATAAGCTCAGCACAGCTGAAGCTTTAAAGTATGCTGATGACGGAGAGTTCGCTCCGGGATCAATGCTTCCAAAAGTACTTGCTGCAGTAGATTTTGCTGCTTCAGGCGAGAACAAAACAGCAATGATAACATTGCTTGAAAAAGCTAAAGATGCGATTAACGGCAAAACAGGTACAAGAATTGTAGATTGATCATGGAGGTATTGATAATATGAGTAATTCAGCAAATGCAGGCCAGAAGCAGTATGCTTCTATATTTGAATTGGACGGTTTCCCAAAGTTTTCAGATGCTCTTCCACTTGCACTTCAACACGTGGTTGCAATGATTGTAGGCTGTATCACACCTGCTATTATCGTAGCAAATGTTGCAAAGCTTTCAGATCCTGACAGAGTACTTATGATTCAGGCAGCTTTAGTAGTTGCCGCATTATCTACACTTTTACAGCTGTTCGGTATAGGTACAAAGACATTCAGAATCGGTGCAAAACTTCCTGTTATTATGGGTATAAGCTTTGCATACGTTCCTACTATGCAGGATATTGCAGGAACTTCAGGTGTAGCTTCTATACTTGGAGCTCAGATAGTCGGCGGTGTTGTTGCAATACTTGTAGGTCTCTTTGTTAAGAAAATTCAGAAGCTTTTCCCACCGCTTGTAACAGGTACTGTAGTATTTACTATAGGTCTTTCACTTTACTCAGTTGCTGTAAACTATATGGCAGGCGGTGTTAAAAAACCTGACTACGGCTCTATAAAGAACTGGGGTGTGGCAATTTTTACACTTATTATTGTTATAGTACTTAACAACTTTGCTACAGGTATCTTAAAGCTTGCTTCCATATTGGTGGCAATGATTTGCGGTTATATTCTTGCATTGGTGCTTGGTATGGTCAACTTCTCATCAGTAGCAAGTGCAGGTGTATTCTCACTGCCTCAGATACTTCACTTCGGTGTAAAGTTTGACCTGGGAGCTTGTATAGCAATCGGACTTTTGTTTGCTATAAACTCTATTCAGGCTATCGGAGATTTATCAGCTACTACAAGCGGTTCTATGGACAGACTTCCTACAGGTGATGAGCTTAGAAGCGGTATCATAGGATACGGTATCTCAAATATAGTCGGTGCCGCACTTGGCGGACTTCCTACAGCTACATTCTCACAGAATGTAGGTATTGTAACAACAACAAAGGTTATAAACAGAGCAGTACTTGGACTTGCAGGTATTATAATCCTTATAGCAGGTCTTATACCTAAGTTCTCTGCACTCCTTACCACTATTCCGGTATGTGTACTCGGTGGTGCTACAATATCAGTATTTGCTTCAATAGCAATGACAGGTATCAAGCTTATCTTCACAGAGAAGATGGACTTTAGAAACACATCTATTGTCGGACTTTCAGTAGCTCTCGGTGTAGGTATTTCACAGGCACAAGATTCACTTGCCGCTTTCCCACAAATATTTACTACTATCTTCGGAAAGAGCCCTGTAGTTGTTGCAACTATCATGGCTGTACTATTGAATGTAGTGCTTCCAAAAGATAAAACAAATCTAAAAAAATAAATTATAAATCTAAAAAGGAGTTGTCCGGAAATAGATAACTTCAAAATAGGGAGTGTGAGGCTCGTTTTAGTCTCACACTCCCTAAATTTTTTATCAGCTACTCATCACCCATATATGTAACTCCATACACAGCCTTTGCCAAAGAACCATATTATTTATATACCTCATTGATATTTACTGCATTTTACTACTTTTTTAGGTTTATCTACTCTTCCCACTTATAAAATCTTTTATTCTCTTTTTTAAAATTATTATACCAAGAATAACCATTCCGGATAAATATATTCGTATGTACAAACCAATTAATATTTTATATAAGAATATTACATTTAAGAGATACGATATCCACACTAATATAAATGCTACACTTTCGGTAATTATTATTATATATATTAGCCAATATACTTTTTCATTCCTTGGCCACAAAAAAATAATATGTTTGTATACTTATTAAGCTTTATTTTTTTCTTATATTTTTCTATATCAGTTTTATCTGTTCCCCAACAGACACCATAAAGTAGTATATATCCTAAAAAAGTCCCTAATAATAAAGTCAATATATCCGGCATAAATTTCTCCTATTCTGTAAAGCATTTGCCAACTTTAGTCGATTTATTTTTCTTTTAAATTTCTTACTGTTTTTTTACCCCCTTATTGCATTGTACCATCAGCAAACCCAAACACTGCTCCTACCACTTCTGCATAATCTCTCCATAACTGAGCCAATATAGTAAAATATATTTATCTATTTTTACTCGTAATATAATCTTTTACTCTTTTTATCAAAATCTTTATTGCAAGTATCGTATCAAATATTGAACATATTTCTACATATATATTTAAAAATTTTCTAAAAATATTTATATCACCTAGGAAATAAAGAACCCAGATCACAATAAAAAGTATACTTTCACTTATAATTATAATATATACCAACCAATATAATTTTTCATTCCTATTCCATAGAAAAAACAATTTTTTAGTATACTTATTAAGTTTTATATTTTTTTCATGTTTTTCTATTTCTCTCTTATCTACTACAAAGCAAAAAATATACTGCATTATATAACATAAAAATGTAGTCAAAATTACAATAGTTAAACTTGGCATTCTTATCTCCTCCCAAGATAGTCTTAAGCCCATCTTCTCCATAGTCTATCAGTTTTTCATATTCTTTAAAACCTATCCTATTTCCAAGCCCGTCATAGCTATAGCTTCTTGCTTTTCCTGATTTTAAGTAACTTAAGCCAAGCCCACCTGTGATATCATATTCATAGGCATACTCTTCAAGCTTTACATTATTCTTTAAATGACAAAGAACGCTTAATTTTGATTATCTTTACTCCTGCACAAGCTGCCAAACTTCCAATAAGTTTCAGCATAAGTTTCTTTATTTCACCCGGTACCCCTGCCATGACAGGCAGGGCACCAAGCATCATTGGAAGCAGTCTTTAAAGTCCTTTGACATATCCTTATAAGGCTCTTTTAAGTCTTCATACTTGACCTATAGCAGTATTATCGTCTTTCCTTCTGATAACAAATATTGTAGCCTTTCTTTACATACATTTTGCTGAATTCTGCTCTCAAGTACAATTAAAATTGCCGGTAAGATCATAAGTATAACACTAATTATTACTCCACAACTTAAAGAGCCACTAGCCCCTCTCACTATATCTACATATAATTTGTATACAAAAATAGAAATGTAGAGTATAAATAAAATTATACATATAATTTCCGGAAATATTGTATATTCTATCTTACATACATTACCTTGTTCTTCTATGCTACCTTTTACATAGCACAACCCAATATGCTTAAATCCACTTTTTTTACCTTGTAATATCATTTGAAATTTTTTACCTTTTAATGATTTCATGAAAGATAACTTGTCAAACATTTTCCATATTTCTGTTGTCGTTCTATTTGTTATACATGAACCATTTATTGTAAAGCTTATCATAAACATTTAATCTCCCTATGCTAAACACTGCTTTGGCAGAAATTATTAGAATTTGCTATCAACGATCCAGATCCAAAAGGATATGATAATTTCGGATTATGCCAATTAATTGGGGCTTCCCCATATACCCATCCTTCTGATAACTGCTTATACCATGTAATTCCCACTCCTTCACCACCTCCAAGTCCCTCTCTAGAAATGATTTCACTATAAACAGGATTTAATATGCAGGTGCAATTGCTCCACCTTCAACACCTACTACTAAATTAATTGAACCTCCAATAAATAATCCCGCATAATCCTCCGGATTTTAACATTATAGACATATCCTTTTGTTTCTGTGCAATCTATAATACTGGATAATTCCATACTTTTTCCAAAACCACCAAAAGAATACTCACAATACTTATCATTATCCATAACAATTCCTCTACCAACTATTGCCAATCCAACACTATTTGTATTTTCCAATACATACATTTGGCTTTCTTTTAACTTGGGTATTGCCTCATTTTCTGATAAACCTAGAAACATTCTTATATTTTTCTCATTAAGCCCCCTTGGTAAATTTCTTATGCTTACCTCACCTGCTAACTTTCCATCTCTATCCACAAGCCTCAACGGATTACCAAAGCAGTACCCATACCAATTCAAACTGAATGGCTGCTCTATGTTTCCCTTTATCTAATCTTCTCATGCAAACCTACCTACTCCCGGCACATACTCTCTTGCCTGGGCAAAGTAGGTATCAGCTACATTATCATATCTATAGCCCGTATAACCGAATGGCTGCATTTTCCCTTGTGTATTATAGGTATCTTCTCCAAACTAATCATAACCATATACAGCTTGACTTTCTCCTCCCTGCTCAAGAAGGCTAATTGTACTTCCAAGTTCATCCTGTAGATATGTGAACTCTTTTTATCCTACTATATTCTGCCACCGTACCTGTCTTTAATCTTCTCTGCACTTTCCATATCTAAAGCTAACTTCATCACCGATATAATCATTGCCTTTGTGGCTCTTCCAAACATCATATCCTGTTTCCTATGGGAACACATTCAGACTGACACACCACCTGTCAATTACAATTATTTAAATTTCATTTCTTTATACATCCCGGCTGTTTCATAACTAATGTATTTTTTCCCGGTAATTATATAAACATATATATCCCTATCTTTGTTTTTATATAGTATATCTAATAAATAGTATTTATTATGTTTATTTTTTCTCTTATATGTGCATCTTTCAATAGGGTATGAAGTTAAAATAATACACTCCTTTTCCCAGTCTATATAGCCTAAATCTTCCGGAAAACCAAATGAGTTCTTATATTTCATAAGTTCCTCTTCTGTTCTCATTAGTATTTCTATGTAATCATAATCCTGCTTTTCTCGTCCTAACTCACTTTCGTTAAAAACCTTAAGTAGCCTGGTTTCTATTTCTATATCTTTCTGTTCATATCCATTATACATATTATAAGCACATATAACTAATGCAATACATATAACACCTAACCCTATATACCATTTCATTAAAATCTTGCACCTCCCTGTAAACTATTCCTAATCTATTCCGTCGCACATAAGATAGATATTCCTCATATATATATATACAGTACTTTACCGAATTCTAATTGGGTTTATCTGCTCTCACCACTTATAAAATCCTTCACTCTTTTCTTTAAAACCTTTATTACAAGAATAAATCCTCCTATTAAAAAAAAATATATATACATTCTAAACAATATTTTAAAAATATACTCAACATTAGTTTTATATGATATCCACAATAATATAAATACTATACTTTCACTAATTATAAGTACATATACTAACCAATATACTTTTTCATTCCTTGACCACAAAAAAAACAATATATTTGTATACTTATTAAGCTTTATCTTTCTATTATGTTTTTCTATATCTGTTTTATCTATACTCCAACAACCTCCATAAAGTAATATATACGATGCAAAAGATATTAATAATAACGTTAATATATCCGGCATAAATTTCTCCTATTCTGTAAAACATTTGCCCTTTTTAGTGGATGAATTTATATGTTTTTTAAACTTATCTTTCAGTTCTTCATCTGAAATATTACTGTTTTGTTTTTTATATATTTTATTTTTTATTTCTTTCAATGCTGTATCTGAAAACCATGATAGTATTGTAGTGTCAAGCATAAATGATTATGTCCCAAAATAATTAATTTATAAGCCCCCACAAAGGGGCTTTTATTATGCACTTTTTATGTCTTCTTCAATTCTGTGTGGCTGTGAGTGTGCGAATTTATTAAAGGCATCCAATCTCCAAGGATGGTTCATAGGCGGTATATAAGGCTTTCTAGGCTTTGGCTGTTTGTAGTCAGCATCCAAATCCTTAGATTTATGCTCATGAGCCGGTATTTCTTCCAGTGCATAAATATCTTTGTCATTTACGCACGCAAACATAGACCTATCAAATGCCTTGATAAGCATAACCTTGGTACCTTTTCGATAATGGGTCTGCACTCCTTTGTGATCTATCATCTTATAAAATTTCTTCTCGAATTGAATCGCATGTCCGGCATCAACAGTTCTCTCAGTTAAAACCGCCAAAGTAAGATTTATTTTTTCTTTAGATGGTTGCGTTTCAAAGACAGATTTGATACCATAAAGTGGAAGTGCGAACTTCTCATTGAATTCTTTTATGTAGTGGTAAATGAATTCATTGGCTTTATGGATATCGGTTACGCCTGCGAGCCTTAGCTCAATAGGCAGGCGTGACTGTAAAGTCTGATTCAATCGTTCTATACGTCCTTTAGCCTGTGGTACGCTGCTTGATTCAAGCTGTGTGCCAAGTTGCTTACAGGCGTATGCAAACTGTGTATAGGTGTCTTTGTCGTCAGATAAGGCACCTTTTTTCTTGTAAGTAAATACAGTTCGTTTATCAGTAAGAAACTTATAGGGAATACCATAATCAGTAAGAATCTGCTCAAATACATGGTAGTATCCATTAAGAGTCTCCTGAGTATCAAACCAGGCACCTGTGACAACACCTGAGGCATCATCAATAGCCAAATGTAGATGCCATATCTGTCCCGGTACCCATTCATAAGGGGTAGCATCCATCTGAAGCAATTCGCCAAAATAAGCACATCTTGGACGACGACTGTGAGCATCTTCAACTGCTACTAAGTTAGCTTGTATCTGTGATAATTCCTTTTTTGATGTTGTAGCTTCCTTCTTAGCTCTGAGAGTTTGCTTAATGCGTCTACGCTTAGCTTTTGTAGCCTTTGGAGATAGAATGTACTCTGACTCCAAAATACTCATTACAGAGGAAGAGGAGATACTTATGCCTTCATGCTTTTTTAGAAGCTCTGTATAGTGTTCAAAGTTAGCCTCGTAGTATTTAGTTCTATATAGATCAAGAACTTGACTTCTGACATCAGGGCAGATAGTGGTAGCCGGCTTCTTACCTCTGTTACCATGAATAAAGAATGCCTTACCATCTTTAACATAACCTTGTATCATACGGTTTATATGCCTCTTGGTGCATCCTAGGATAAGAGCAGCTCTATCCTTGTTAGCTGTATCGGGGTGATCTACCAGACCTTTGATAACTTCATACTTTCTTTGTTCATCCATTGATAAAATAACCTTTCTGATAAGTCAGTTCCTCCTAGTGTTAGAATATACAAAATAGTATTCTACCATAAGTGGGACATTTTTATTTGTGGTATACTAGGACTTTATCATATATGGCTTATATATCTGAAAACCATGATAGTATTGTAGTTGACAAATTCATTCTTATACTTGCAGCAGTCATTTCCCGAACAAATTCTTGATACTTCCACCTTCCTACATCCATCATATTCTCTCCGGGTGCATCACACATATATGCATTCCCCTGTACAGCTTTTGCCAAAGCAATATTATTTGCACCATTACTAATTATTGTATTAATTTTTGATATCTCCGGCTTCCGTGTAGGAATAGGCGGTATTATAACCTTCTCTGTCTTTCTTTCCTGTAACTCTTCCTAAAAGATCATATGAAAATATCTCTTCATATCCAAGTGCATTTATAACAGACACTATATTTCCCATAAGATCTCTTTTGTATCTTGTAACCCTAGGGGTATTTCATATACCAATATTTTTGCTCTTTCCTCTGACAATATAATTCTAAGCATTCTGAATTTGTCTTATTATATCTCTTTTTCAATTAAATTTGCATAAGTCAGTTTAGCTAATAATGATATTTTAACTACTGTATCAACCATACCTACCAATCTATTCCATAAAATCTGTCTCCACTTTCCCACTTAACCGGTCTTATTTTATTTCCTGTATTTAAATCAACTATAAAAAAACTCATTCTATATCCGCTTGACCAAAAAATTGGAATATCTCCTACCGTATATAATACATACTTCTCATCCTGCGAAAACTTAATATCCAAAAGTTCTTTTCCTAACAGATTTTGATTAACAACAGGCATCCTTTCCTTCATATTCCAATCATATATGCATATTTCCGGAGCATCATAATAGACTATTTTAGCCTTATTATATGTCATATCCATATTCCCATCAAAGTCAAGTACTCCCACATTCTCGGTAGGCAATATATTCTCTACATCAACCACTTTACATTTTTTATCATCAGTGCTTTCAATTTTATATTTTGAAATGCTTTTTTCTGATTCCACAAACAATAAATCTTCCGAATCTCTACCTTCAATAAAATAACAATAATTCCTACCATCAGAACTGTATAATATATGCATATTCCAAACACCATCTTCTTTTACAAGATAGCAAAGTTCATCTCTCCAATCTCCCCAGAAGAAAGTATACCCATCCTTAAAGTATTTTGGCATATGTAGATTAGCTGTATCAAAGGACCTATATTTAATCTCATCTAAGCCTATATCCTTGGCACAGTTATTTAAAGTTTTCAAATCTATAATAGGATTATATGTATAATCTTTCATATTAAGTTCTACCAAGCCTTGAAAGTCATCCTCCCATTTTACAGCAATAATAGTTTCATAATTCTCACTATATGACAGTTCTTGCAAAATATCCTCTGAAATTTTTTCAAGGTCTTTCTTTCCAACACTATATTTATATGTTCCCTTATCTCCACTATGAAATTCTGCAGAAAATACTATATCAGGTTGTTTTTCTACTGTTTGTATCATATGATAATCAGTATATCTTTTATACAGGAACCATATACTACCAAGAAATATTAAACATATAAATATTGTTATTGCTATTTTCTTCATATACTATACCTCTTAATCTACGGTTGTACAGTTTTTGCTCTTATGAATCTCATCCCAAATTTCTTTTAAATCTCCATATTTTACATTTGCATAGTAATCTCCATATTTATCTATTTCACCTATCATATAATTGTATATATTGTTTGGCACTATATGTCCTCCGGTCTCTATTGGTATACCTCCGGTCTGCATCCACATCCTTGCATTTATATCACAATTATTTAATAACACATGATAATCCTTTTCATCACGCCCTATTCCATTAATATCTAAAATAGTATCCTGTACTGACTGAGCCATTGCTTTTCCGGATTCATTTGTTATAGGAAAATCTATTGCCCTATTATATACATCTTTTTGATCTTTATTCCCATCCCCGGTATTAATACTAAAGCTATACTTATCACTTTTCTTCTTTAGTGATTCTCCCACATCTATCCCCTATGCATAATTTACATTAGCATCATTATATCCACACAGAATAGTTAATGGACTGTTAGCATCACCTACAAAACTATATAAATCCCCGGTGTCATCACTTCTAAGCAACATCATTGCAGCGTGTCCGTTACCAAACGCACCTGATTCAATGTTTAAATAAAATACCCCTACATATGGAGCTCCATTTTTATTTTGTAGAACATCATTTTCTGCATATTCTCTCAGTGTCTTGGCATTTGATGGATTGGCCAAAAGAGCTTTTGGAGTTTTGGGCTTATAATTTATTACTCCCAGAGATTTTCTAGTGCGTTCTGCATTTGACGGATTAGCCAATGGAACTCTAGGCTTCTTTCCATCATAATCCACCAATCCAAACGGATTCCCAAAACAATACCCATACTAATTCAGGCTAAAAGGCTTTTCTATATTTCCCTTTATCCAGTCCTCTCCTGCAAACCTGCCAACTCCCGGCACATACTCTCTTGCCTGTGCAAAGTAGGTATCAGCTACATTATCATATCTGTAACCTGTATAACCGAATGGCTGTATCTGTCCCTGTGTGTTATAAGTATCTTCTCCAAACTCATCATAGCCATATACAGCTTGACTTTCTCCACCCTGCTCAAGAAGGCGAATTGTACTTCCAAGCTCATCCTGTAGATATGTAAACTCTTTTTCCCCTTCTTCCATATATGCAACATTAAAGTCCCATATATAGCTTTGTATTGCCTGACTGCCTCTTTTTTAGGAATAGTCAGTATTATAACCTTCTCTATCTTTCTTTTCTGTCACTCTTCCTAAAAGTTTATATGAAAATATAATGAAGACTCACATCAATTCAAATATTCTTAAATGCTCTACTTCACCTTCATATTTGATGTCCAAAAATACAGTGGTTTTCCATTCTTATCTACTATGATATATGCCCTTTTATTACCATGTAATGAATATATGTTACTTCTATACCACCCCTTTTCACTAATATAATATGAGTAGATTTCCCAACTTTCTTTATCTAAGTAATCTTGTTCATCACTTGTGTTTTTTAAATAACTCATAACGTATCTGTACGCCAGATCATCTACTGTATCATATCTAACATGCTGTATTCCACTATATCCAAACTTACATAATGTACTGTCTTTAACAAAGGCATCTTTTCCAATAGGTTCGTCACTTAGCACCTCAAAAGAAATTATATAATGTGAATTTTTTAAATATTCATATTCAAACTCCATATTTTCTTTCATATTCCCAATATTTGGTGCAACGTAGTAATGTTTATTTCCTATTACAACCGCATTAACACCTTTTTCATATGAATACATTTTATCTACAATACCTATAGATTTTATTACTGACATTTCTTTCAAATCTTTTTTTAAATCAACTGTCCGTTTTAAGTGCTTTATCATCGGCATAATAATTGATAGACATATAATAGCAGAAATACCTATAGAAAATAAAAAGGACATTGTCAACCTGATTTTCCTTATATATTCTCTTTCTTTCAATTTTTGTCTTCTAACCACACAAATACATGCCACTATTATCAATGCAATAACTACAACAATATCACAAAAAAAATTTGTATTTAATATACTATTTCTCTCTATTAAAAAATTTATATCTTCTTTCATTATAAAACACCTACAAAAAATATTATAGCCTTACTTAATATACCTAATATACCTGTGTACAATAAGGATTACTTTTTTGCGGAACATCTCCTGTATCATGGAAATAACTACCATGAATCCAATCTTGAGTATCTGACACATAATAAGTTTTGCTATATCCCAAACTCATCTGAAACTTTGAAATAGCTAACTTCGAAACAGATATAACCTTTTCTCCTGTTCTTGCACTAACTCCAGTTGCTGTAATTTTTCCACCTTTTAATATATTATATGTATATAGTGCATCGAATTCTCCTTTAAAATCTACAGGTTCATAAACATTACGTACAACCCCAAGTGATATAGTCGTATCAACTACCGGAATTCCATAGCTAATATTAGCTGCAAATCCCCCATAATCATAAATACAATACTTATCTTTATCAAGCAATACCCATACTGATTCAGGCTAAATGGCTGCTCTATATCTCCCTTTATCCAATCCTCTCCTGCAAACCTACCCACTCTCTGTACATACTCTCTCGCCTGTGCAAAGTATGTATCGGCTACATTATCATATCTATAGCCTGTATACCCGAATGGCTGCACATGTCACTGTATGCCATAGGTATCCTCTCCAAACTCACCATATCCATATATAGTTTGATTTTCTCCACCCTGCTCAAGAAGGCGAATTGTACTTTCAAGATGCTCTTAAGCCCGTCTTCTCCATAGCCTATCTTCCATTCATACTATTTTATTCCCATCCTGTTTCCAAGCCCGTCATAGCTATGGCTTCTTGCTTTCCCCAAATTTGAGTAACTTAAATTTTTATTTTTAACAAAGATATTAATCAAATTTACCAACTACATGCTCTTACAGACATTTTATTTACTATATCAAAAAGTTTTCATTTACCATCCCTCTACCAATCAAGTTCTATAAAAATCTCTATACTTTAACAAATCATAAGTTTTTGGATTTTCAAAATCGCTTTTTTTAATATTCTTATCCTCAATAAGTATAGCTATTCCAGATATCCACATTTCATCATCATCTTCATATGCTCTCCACAGTAGTCTTTCTACATAGGACAACAAATCATTTTTATTGTAAGACACCAATAATGAAACAGTATACTCAAATGTAGGCCAATTTGCATCTTGTAATAGCTCTATTAAAAATGGTATATACTCTAATTTTCTAGTGTAACTTATCCTTTCTATAATATATAGAATATTGAACCATGAAAACTTACTTTTGTATCTCAAAGGATTAAAATAAGTTTCTGTATTATTTTCTTCTTTTTCTAATAATAATGCTAATTTGTCTAGTTTTTCCCCAGATATATTCTCGTTAATGTAAATATTATATTCATATTTTTTAATTAAGTTATCAATCAATTTTGACATTACATGGTCCTCCATCATCTCCAAAGGATTTACAGGTCTTACAGAAACATGATTTGGTTTATCTATAACTGCCGTTAATACTCCTGTTGCATTTATTGCCTCCATAGTTGTAATAGTATAATCCGTTGCTGCTGGAACTTTCAACTCATAAGATAATCCTGTATGTAAATCTATGGGTCTAGGAGTTAAATTAGTTGCATTTCTATTTCCACGTCTATATATAACTGTTTCATTATGTCTTTTTGTTGTTACTTGTTCTAATGCAATTACCCTAGACTTTTCTTTCTACTTTGCTGTACTATTTATATATGTACCAACTGCTACTCCTCCAGATACAAATAATGTTATACCTAGTATACCTAATGCAACTAAATCCATTGGTTCAGGTGCAGGACTATCAGCTAAGGCAGCTGCTCCTGCCATTTCATTTCCTGTTTTCAGTATATCAAATACTTGTGAATAGTTACTAGCCATTTCCGGTGTTTTTCCGTCCCTATCAACTAATCCAATAGGATTTCCCCAACAGTACCCATACTGATTAAGGCTAAAAGGCTTTTCTATATTTCCCTTTATCCAATCTTCTCCTACAAATCTTCCTATTTTCGGTACATACTCTCTTGCCTGTGCAAAGTAGGTATCAGCTACATTATCATATCTGTAACCTGTATAGCCGAATGGCTGTATCTGTCCCTGTGTGTTATAAGTATCTTCTCCAAACTCATCATAACCATATACAGCTTGGCTTTCTCCTCCCTGATCAAGAAGGCGAATTGTACTTCCAAGCTCATCCTGTAGATAGGTAAATTCTTTTTCCCCTTCTTCCATATATGCAACATTAAAGTCCCAAACATAGCTTTGTATTGCCTGACTGCCTCTTTTTATGGTTTTATTTTGCAAAAGGTTGTGATATGCTCTTGTTCTGTCAAGGATATAGTTTTCTTCATATGACGGTGTCAGCTCTGACAAGTTTTCTTCCAGGATGGTCTTAAGCCCGTCTTCTCCATAGCCTATCTTCCTTTCATACTCTTTTATTCCCATCCTGTTTCCAAGCCCGTCATAGCTATAGCTTCTTGCTTTTCCCAAATTTGAGTAACTTAAAGCAAGCCTACCTGCAGTGTCGTATTCGTAGGCTCTTACTCTCTTCCCTCTATCTGTTATTCCGATAAGATTTCCTCTTTTATCGTATTCGTATGTCTTATTTCCAAAAGACGATACACATACTCCTCAAGCTTTACACCTTCCTTTAAATGGCAAAGTGCGCTTAATAACCCTCTTTTGTTTTTCCATATCAGTTTTATCTATTCCACAACAGGCACCATAAAGTAGTATATATTCTAAAAAAGGCACTATTGCTGTAATACAGAAATTCGACATAAAATCCTCCTCACTCTAACTTTTTCAATCTACTCCAATATCTTTAGCTCAATGGGAGGGCCTGCTCTTCTGTAATCCTTTACTCCTCCAAAGTTTGCTGTAGCTCTTATCGTTAAGTATTTCTTTTCATTTGCTTGAAGTATTATTTCCTTTTCGCCTATAAACCTACCATCTGTTTCTGCAACATTTGATAAATCTTCCGGACTCCATTCATATATACCTGATAATATAAAGTCTGAATTTATAAAATTATATTGTTTATATTCATTTGAGTCTAAAATAAATGTAACCCTGTGCATCTTGCTGTCATTATTAATTATAATTACATATATCCTAGCTTCAACATCTTTTGATGTACCGTCATAATATATATGTCCAATCGATGATTCTATTTTATTAGTCAATTTATTATTATCTTCTATAAATTCTACTTTAGGACGAGATATTGAACTTATTATACAAAAAAATATAAGTGTTACAGTTAACATTACAATTGTACTTAAAAAAAGTTTAATCTTTACTTTCATTTTTCGCCCTCAATCTATTGTATTGCAATAATACATAGGATATGATGAATAAATTTGGTTTCTTATGTATTCCCATCCAGCTCCCATAGCCACCTGCTCATTTTCTGAATCTATATATTTTCTAGGATATTTCCCCGGTAATTTACTATCCCAGTCTTTATTCCAATTTCTTAGCCATCCTGAATTTTTCTGCCAAAACATCTCACATTCTCTTTCTCTAATTATCGTAGTATCATACCAAGTTAAATGTATCTCGTAATCTTTAGGTGTTAAAAAACCATTTTCTTTCGCAGCATTCGATTTTTCAATATCTGTAGCATACATAAAATTTGGATCTATAATATCATTCCATGCATATGTCATCATATATGTTATGTCACCTTTCTTACTTTTGCTAATATTACCTGATATTTTGAAGCCACCTACTTTTTCATTGGTTCCATGTAAAAACTGATAACCCACTGCATTTTCACCATTTTCAATCACCATATGTGGTATTTCAAGTGTTACATCTATGCTACCACCCGGCTTAACTTTGTTACCTATTGGAATAACTAGATCACCCACTTTGCCGGTCAGTATTGGATTTTTCATCATATATTGTCCCCAGGGTCCATTTTCACCTGTATACATTGTTGGAAATTCCACAATATCCTTTCCTGTTCCCACCATCCAATGTTTGCCTATCATTAAGCCAAATATATCTTTTTCTTTTCCAAAATAATCACCAACAGTACTTCTAAAATCAAACCCGGTTTTATCAACATATATCAGAGGGTTAGAAACACAATAAGTATACAAGTTAATGGACTCCGGACTTTGAAATTTTATAAACCAATCTTTGTCCTCTCCTGCAAACCTGCCAACTCCTGCCACATACTCTCTCGCCTGGGCAAAGTAGGTATCAGCTACCTTATCATATCTGTAGCCTGTATAACCGAATGGCTGTATCTGTCCCTGTGTACAATATGTATCTTCTCCAAACTCATCATAACCATATACAGCTTGGCTTTCTCCTCCCTGCTCAAGAAGGCGAATTGTACTTCCCAGCTCATCCTGTAGATAGGTAAACTCTTTTTCCCCTTCTTCCATATATGCAACATTAAAGTCCCATATATAGCTTTGTATTGCCTGACTGCCTCTTTTTCCGGTTTTATTTTGCAAAAGGTTGTGATATGCCTTTGTTCTGTCCAGTATATAGCTTTCTTCATATGACGGTGTCAGCTCTGACAAGTTTTCTTCCATGATGGTCTTAAGCCCATCTTCTCCATAGCCTATCTGTTTTTCATATTCTTTAAAACCTATCCTGTTTCCAAGCCCGTCATAGCTGTAGCTTCTTGCTTTTCCCACATTTGAGTAACTTAAACCAAGCCTACCTGTAGTGTCGTATTCGTAGGCTCTTACTCTCTTCCCTCTATCTGTTATTCCGATAAGATTTCCTCTTTTATCGTATTCGTATGTCTTATTTCCCTGCAATCCTCCCTCTTCTATAAGTCTGTCAAGTGCATCATAAGTATATCTTATCTCTAAATCATTAGACCTTTTTAGTGATTCCCTGTTTCCATAGGCATCGTAAGTATACTTACTTGCAAGTCTGTCTCCTCTTTTTACTTCTATAAGTCTGCTTAGGGCATCATAACTGTAATAAAAGGTAGCTGAATCATTCCATAGTTTATGTATTATCTTTTCTTTATTATCATTTTCCTTTATTCCCTTCGAGTTTACATCCCTATGTCTTACAATCATCCACCTTCTTGCATTTTGATCACAATTATTCGTTAATAATTTATAATCATTTTCATCAAATCCTATTCCATTTGTTTTTAAGATAGTCTCCCTTGCGGCATCTGCTGTTACTTTTCCGGATTCATCTATTATTGGAGAATATATTGCTCTATTGTACCCACTTTCAATTTCTTTATTTTTTGGAAAGTAATTCTTCAACATTTATTTATCATGGTATGCCTTATTCAAAATCATATTTATTAAGAAAGCCTGACGGGTACATACACTCCGGTAAAATAATTTTTTCTCGTTTTATAGGATATATAGGGTACCAATCTATTAATTTATACGCTTCAAAATATTCACCGCCCTCCTCCCAGTATTTACCTCCTTCTATTTTTTTTACAATACACAAATAAGTATTATCATATTCTGAAAGTGGCATTTCTATTATTGGCTTATCATCTTTCTCAAGCCAAATATCACAGATATTTTCTTTATCATAAAAACTATTACTATCTCCTACAATTTTCCAACTTGCACCTGTTGCATAAAATGTTCTTTTAATTAATATAGCATTCTCATACTTGTAAAAATCTGCTTCCATTTTTGCATATTTAACAGGTATCCAAGCAGGAATGAGATAAATTATTATGATTACAATTACTAATAAAAATAGTACAATCAAACCTCTAATCACTCTTATTAATCCTTTTTTTAATAAATTTCCTTCCATTAATATAATATTCCTTTTTTATTTATTCAGAACAATTTGTCATAAATAAAACCCTCTCAGCACCATCACTTCCCTCTGGGAATTTGGTATTCCCTCCAAAAATATCTACACCTAATCCTCGTGATATTTTTTTTAGTAAACTATTATCAGATACATTTCGGTATAAAGTTTTACCATTAAAAGCATAAGTTAATCCACCTACTCTGTTAGCCCAAAATTGAGCAAAACTATCTTTTCCTGCTGTTCCGGTATTACAAGAATAAAAATTAGTTTTAGGTGTATTAAAAGCTCCACTATTAATGCCGACTATATCATTTATTGTTAAATTTAGTGATTTATTGTAATTTTCATCCTCATAATTATACCCTAAAGATACGATTCCTCAGTCTCTTACAAATCCATGAGAAAATACACTAACTTCAGTAATCAAATCTTCATTTCTTGGATATTTTATGTCGTTAGCTCTTATAGCATTGCTTAGATCAGCAATTCTAGGCAGTTCTTTTGGGGTAGTCTTATTATTAATATAATTTATTAAATCCGATTTGTTGTTAATAAAATATAAATTTACATTTTCCGAGCTTGCTACTCTTTGAATTGCATTTATATCCCCATTTGTCCAACCTGCATTTGATACAAGCCATGTTATATCTTTCGCACCTTCCTTTTTCCATTCAGTTATCTGAGCGATTGCGGGATCAATAAATTCATAGTAATATTTACCTTTTTTTGTTTCTCGGCACTATATACTCCGCCTGATACCAAAAGCCTTTCTTTTCCATTCAAATCAATGTATATCAAAGAATTATTTCCACAATAGTTGTACGAATTCAAGCTAAACGGATGCTCTATGTTTCCCTTTATCCAATCCTCCCCGGCAAACCTTCCAACTCCCGGCACATACTCTCTTGCCTGTGCAAAGTAGGTATCGGCTACCTTATCATATCTATAGCCTGTATAACCGAATGGCTGCAAACGTCCCTGTGTGTTATAAGCATCTTCTCCAAACTCATCATAACCATATACAGCTTGACTTTCTCCTCCCTGCTCAAGAAGGCGAATTGTACTTCCCAGCTCATCCTGTAGATAGGTAAACTCTTTTTCCCCTTCTTCCACATATGCAACATTAAAGTCCCAAACATAGCTTTGTATTGCCTGACTGCCTCTTTTTATGGTTTTATTTTGCAAAAGGTTGTGATATGCCTTTGTTCTGTCAAGTATATAGCTTTCTTCATATGACGGTGTCAGTTCTGACAAGTTTTCTTCCAAGATAATCTTAAGCCCGTCTTCTCCATAGCCTATCTTCCATCTTTGAAATAATTTTATAGATTTCTTCCTTTAGCTGTACATCACTAAGTTCTAAAACCGCCGGTACTGCATTATTTCTTACACGGTTTAATGCACCTGTATAAACCGCACTGTAACTTTCGGCCTGATTTTTGATTATCTTTACTCCTGCACAGGCTGCCAAACTTCCCATAAGTTTTAGCATAAGCTTATCTTTTTCACTTGGCACTCCTGCCATGACAGGCATTGCACCAAGCATCATTGGAAGCAGTCTTTCAAAGTACTTTGACATATCCTTATAAGGCTCTTTTAATTCTTCATATGTCTTTGATTTTTTCCCTTAAACAATACTTTATCAGCTGATATATTTACATCACTTTTTAACTTTATGGAACTTCCCTTTACTCTCTTCATTAAACACTCCTTTTATTTACTATATCAAGAAAATTTTTATTTACCTTCCAACTACCAATCAATACCGTAAAACATATCACCATTTTCCCACTTATCCAATCGTATTTTATTTCCTGTCTTGATATCTACTATGTAAAAAATCAATCTATATCCATCTGTCCAAAAAAAAGGAATATCTCCTACTGCATAAAATATATATCTCTCATCCGGTGAAAACTTAATATATACAACATCCTGCCATAATAAATGCTGACTGTTAACATAGTTCCTATTCTTTGTATCAAGATCGTAAATATATATATTGGGTTCCTCATAATAGGAAAGCCTATTTATATCATTAGATATATCCATGTTCCCGGTTGAACTGCTGAAACTCTTTCTTGAAGTAATTAATAATTCTTCTTTTCCAAATGTTTCTAAATTATTTTTATTAATATATAGTCTATCAATCTTTTGACTATAAACTTCATATCGTGATTCTAAAAATAGTATGTCTTTATCGTCTTTTTCTTTAATATGATAACTATAATTTCCATGCTCAGATTTATATAACACACTCATTTTACAAACATTATTTTGTTTGTTAGCATAACAAATTATATCATTTGTATTTTCCCAAAAAAATGTATATCCGTCTTTATAAAATTGTGGCATATGTATATTGGAAATTCCAGGCATATTGTATTTAATCTCATCTAATCCTATTTCTTTAGCACATTTATTTAATTCTTCTAAATCTATAATCGGCTTGAATGTATAGTGTTTCATATCCAACTCCGCCAATCCTTGAAACTTGTCTTCCCATACCACTCCAACAATCTTTTCATAATCATTACTATAAGATAAATCTTGAAAAGCATAATCCGAAATTTTTTCAGCTTTTCCGGTCTGTATATCATATTTAAAAGTGCCTTTATCTCCATCTTTAAATCGTGCTGAAAACACTATAGATGGCTGTTTTATTATTTCTTTTATAATCTTATAGTTGATATATATCTTGTATAGACAAACTACACATATTATGAACATAATAAAAAGAAATAATTTCATTATTCTTTTCTTCATAAATACTCCATCTTAATCTACTGTAGTACAGTTTTTGCTCTTATGAATCTCATCCCAAATTTCTTTTAAATCTCCATATTTTACATTTGCATAGTAATCTCCCCATTTATCTATTTCATCTACCATGTGCTTGTATATATTATTTGGTGCTATATGTCCCCCTGTTTCTATTGGTATACCTCCTGCTTGCATCCATGTCCTTGCATTCATATCACAATTATTTAATAACACATGATAGTCCTTTTCATCACGTCCTATTCCATTAATATCTAAAATGGTATCCTTTGCTGACTGAGCCATTGCCTTGCCGGATTCGTTATTTATAGGGAAATATATTGCTCTATTATAATTATCTTCTCTGATTTCCTCTGTAGTAACTGTGTAAAAGGTATATTTATCTTTTTTCTCTTTTAATACACTTCCCACATCTATCCCATATGCATAATTTACATTTGCATTATTATATCCCCACAATACTGCTGTAAATTTATTGCTATTATCTCCTACATAGCTGTATAAATCCCCTGTATCATCACTTCTAAGCAACATCATTGCTGCATGTCCAAATCCATTAGCACCTGATTCGATATTTAAATAAAATACTCCTACATATGGAGCCCCATTTTTATTTTGTAGAACATCATTTTCTGCATATTCTCTTGGTGTCTTTGCATTTGATGGATTGGCCAAAGGAGCTATTGGAGCTCTGGGTTTATAATTTATTACTCCCAGAGGTTTTCTATGGCGTTCAGCATTTGACGGATTAGCCAATGGAACTCTAGGCTTCTTTCCATCATAATCCACCAATCCAAACGGATTCTCAAAACAATACCCATACTGATTCAGGCTAAATGGCTGCTCTATACTTCCCTTTATCCAATCCTCTCCTGCAAATCTGCCCACTCCCGGCATATACTCTCTCGCCTGTGCAAAGTAGGTATCAGCTACATTATCATATCTGTAACCTGTATAGCCGAATGGCTGTATCTGTCCCTGTGTGTTATAAGCATCTTCTCCAAACTCATCATAACCATATACAGCTTGACTTTCTCCTCCCTGTTCAATAAGGCGAATTGTACTTCCAAGCTCATCCTGTAGATAGGTAAACTCTTTTTCACCTTCTTCCATATATGCAACATTAAAGTCCCATATGTAGCTTTGTATTGCCTGACTACCTCTTTTTATGGTTTTATTTTGCAAAAGGTTGTGATATGCCTTTGTTCTGTCAAGTATATAGCTTTCTTCATATGACGGTGTCAATTCTGACAAGTTTTCTTCCAGGATGCTCTTAAGCCCGTCTTCTCCATAGCCTATCTGTTTTTCATATTCTTTAAAACCTATCCTGTTTCCTAAACCGTCATAGCTGTAGCTTCTTGCTTTTCCTGATTTCGAGTAACTTAAACCAAGCCTACCTGTGATGTCGTATTCGTAGGCTCTTACTCTCTTCCCTCTATCTGTTATTCCGATAAGATTTCCTCTTTTATCGTATTCGTATGTCTTATTTCCCTGTAATCCTCCCTCTTTTATAAGTCTGTCCAAGGCGTCATAAGTATATCTTATCTCTAAATCATTACCACTTTTTAGTGATTCCCTGTTTCCATAGGCATCATAGGTATACTTACTTACAAGTCTGTCTCCTCTTTTTACTTCTATAAGTCTGCTTAGGGCATCATAACTGTAATAAAAGGTGGATGAATCATCCCATAGTTTATGTATTATCTTTTCTTTATTATCATTTTCCTTTATTCCATTCGGGTTTACATCCCTATGTCTTACGATCTTTGTTTTATTCCCTAAAAGGTCATAATCATAGGCATACTCTTCAAGCTTTACATTATTCTTTAAATGACAAAGACCGCTTAAGAGTCCTCTTTCATTATATTCGTAGATACTGCTTACTTCATCAGACATACCTTTTTTGATAAGTCTTCCTTCTTTGTCATAAGTGTAATCCACTCTTTTATTTCCTGATGTAAGGCTTGTCAGTCTTAAATATTTATCGTATTCATATGATACACTACTTCCGTCAGGATATTCTGTCTTTAATCTCTCACCATACTTTCCGTATCTATAGCTGACTTCTTCACCGTTATAATCCACTACCTTTGTGGTTCTGCCAAACTTATCACCTTCTATATTTATAGTACCGAGTGCATCCTTCACTTGACTTAACTGTCTTAAGCTGTTGTAGGTGTACTCTACACTTTTTCCGTCATTGTATATAATACTTTTGATATCTCCGGATTCCGTGTAGGAATAGGCGGTATTATAACCTTCTCTGTCTTTCTTTTCTGTCACTCTTCCTAAAAGATCATATGAAAATGTCTCTTCATATCCAAGTGCATTTATAACAGACACTATATTTCCCATAAGATCTCTTTTGTATCTTGTAACCCTTGGGATACTTACTGCATCTATAGGTTCTTTTAGGGAAGTATTTGCCGATTCAACACCTGATATAAGTTCTTTATCACCTTCATGTCTATATACGGTAATTAACCTGCCCACCTTATCATAATTGTATTCCGTTCTGTTTCCCATGGCATCTATTACTGATATCAGTTTTCCTCCAAGAGAATAATTGTATTTTGTCATATGTCCCATGGCATCCGTTTCTTTTATTACATTTCCCATGGCATCATATTCAAAGCTTTGTTTTTGTGAAAAGTTATTCTTTGCCTCTATAAGTCTGTTCAGCTTGTCATAAGTAAATAAAACATAATCTCCCTTTTCATTCTCCCTTTTTACTACATTCAAATTTTTATCATATGTGAATATTTCATATCTTTTATCAGGGTATGTTTTTCTTTGTAGAAGACCACCTTTATAGTAATCGTATAGAGTTTCAAATTCCCCTGACTTTATCTTTTTTATTTTTCCAAGTTCATTGTATTCATATTCTCTTGTGAAACCGTACACATCTGTTTCAAGTATTATCCTTCCCAAAATATCATACTTTATTTTATGTGTTCCAAGATTATTTGTTATATTCAGGCTATGTTTTCCATACTCATACTCTGTTTCCTCTCCGGATTTATCTCTGTAGGATATAAGTCTGTTTCTTTCATCATATGAATACTCTTCCATATTTCCCAAAGGATCGATTATCTTTATCAGATTTCCGTTTGCATCATAGTGATACTTATACTCACCCTTATTTTGCAAAGTCTTTTTTTCTACCAGATTTATTGCATTATAAGTATACTCTACCTCTCCTCCATCAGGATATACTTCCTTTATAAGATTTTGGCAAAGATCATACTCCATCCTATAAGTCTCACCGTCAGGCAGGGTAAAATCATTTATATTATTTAACTCATTATAGTTTATCTTTGTTATACCGCCTCTAAAGTCTTCAAATAAAGACAGCTTCCCATTCTCTGTATAGTTATATCTACATGTGTTTCCTAAAGCATCCTTTACAGCGGTCAATAAGTCTCTCTCATCATAGGAAAACCCTGTTTTATTACCTTCTCCGTCAATGCTTGCAATCACACGATTAAGGTTATCATACTCATAAGTGGTTACTTTACCGTTTTCTTCTTCGATACCGGATATATTCCCTCTGTTATCATAGTAAGCTTTTCTTTTGGAATTGTCAGGCAAAGTTATTATAAGGCTTCCTTTGCTGTAATCAAACTTTGTGCTTTCTCCTAAAGTATTTTTACTTTCTATGATTCTTCCTTTATCATCATAGAAATACTTTTCAATCTCTTCACCGTTTATATAATGGACTGCTACATTGCCTTTTCTGTCATAGTCTATACCTTCACTTTGATTATCAGGGAAAGTAACTTTTGTAAGTTTTCCTTCCTTATCATACTCATAGGATGTTATATTTCCCTTTTTATCCTTATATGAGGTCAACAGATTTCTTGTATCATAAGTAAAGCTTTCCGACTCACCTGCGTACTCACTTTTTATATTTCTGAAATTCTCATCATGTACATGTACCTCTGCATTTCCATTCTGATTTATGACAAAGGTTTTACTTTCATCACTTTTATACTCATATCTTATTATTCCTCCATCGGCGAATTTTTGTATCTTTACTCTGTTTTCACCGTCATATAGGTTTTTAAGTACATAGATTCCCCTTGGATTTTTTATCTTTTCCAAAAGTTCATCTTTATAGTAATAGCTGTATGTAAGTTTTCCCTCAATATATACTCTGCCAAGCTGATTTCCTTCATAACTGTACTCTACTTTTCTTCCGGTATGATCTTTTATCTCACTTAATTTCCCGAAGTCATTGTAGTAAAGAGCTATTTTGCTTCCACTTTCGCCGGATACTTCTAGCAGTCTGTCTTTTGAATCATAAGAAAGAGAAACTACCTCACCATTCTTTCTTTCTATACGCAAAAGCTTCCCGTCTTTATCAAAAAGGTATATCAGTCCGCTCTCAGCATTGTAAATAAATCCTGTTTGCGTTTGCTTTAAACGATTTAAATCATCAAAAACAGAATGTATTCTTCCTTCTTCATCCACAAAGTATGCTTCATCCTGTCCGTCGGATAAATGTAATATATATCCGTTTTCTTCACGACTTACAGATATTTCATAGCTATGTCTCCAACCTTTTCCAAGTACTCCCGTTCTTTTTTCACTGCTGTTATAAGACCTTATAAAACCTATGGGAAATTTTGAGCGGAGCATAATATCTTCTTTACTATATGTAAAGTTTCCGGTATTTGCATTTACCGGATCTCCCGTCATGGCACATAATGCACCTCTTGCTCCCTTTAAAAAATCTTCCATACTGTTGTTTTTCATAAGATCTTTTAAAAGCTCATTCCATGAAGCAAAGGCAGGACCGTTCTTTTCAAGCATCTTTGAAATAATTTTATAGATTTCTTCCTTTAGCTGTACATCACTAAGTTCTAAAGCTGCCGGCACTGCATTATTTCTTACACGATTTAACGCACCTGTATAAACCGCACTGTAACTTCCATCCTGATTTTTGATTATCTTTACTCCTGCACAGGCTGCCAAACTTCCCATAAGTTTTAGCATAAGCTTATCTTTCTCACTTGGCACTCCTGACATAACAGGCATTGCACCAAGTATCCTTGGAATCAGCCTTTCAAAGTCCTTTGACATATCCTTATAAGGCTCTTTTAATTCTTCATATGTCTTTGATTTTTTTCCCTTAAGCAATACTCTATCAGCTGATATATTTACATCACTGTTTAACTTTATAGAACTTCCCTTTACTCTCTTCATTAGACACCCCTTCCAACTATGTATGCTCCCTTTTTAGCGCTTTACTTAGTACATATCTAGATTTACCTGCTTTAGTTCTCCCATATATTCACCAAAGAGAAATAATAACTCTTTAGATGTATCTTTAAAGATATCCGTATCCATTATCGACTCTAAGGCTTTTTTCCAAAGAATTGCAATAATATCATCATATCCCTTTAAAACAAACCTTATTCCTTCCTCTATCTCCGACTCACTTAATAAAAGTTTTCCTATCCCTTTCATCATTTCTTCACGAATTTTACAGGAATCTTTTTTCATAAAATCCGGATTCCAATATCCGATACCTAGAGGTTTATCTATATACAAGCCCTCATCTGAGGCATATATCATAAGTTTATAGCTTTTTGTATAAAGACTAGTATTAAGGAAAAATAATATAAGATACTTAAGCTTATATATCCGCTTTTCCTCTATCACATCTGACAGTATGTTTTTTATTTCTTCAGATAAATCCTGTATATTATAATCTTCATATTCCCGAATTTTTTCGCTGAGCCATCTGTATCTGAAACTTTTAAAATATTCCTTTTTTTGCTTTTCCCTATCCATCTGTCTACTTTCTTACCAGTTTTATATTTTGAAGTATGTCATTCACAGCTTTTTTCCATGTCCATGCCAATGGCTCCCTACAATTAAACATAACCTGTACTGTTTCTCTACCTATCTTTCCCAAACCCGTTTTATGATATATTCTCTCATCTATTCCGGGTATAATAAAATCAAAGCAATACATTTTTACACAGCCTTCTTTCTCCAATTCATCATATGTTAAAAACTTTATCCCATTATGTGCTTTTGAAAGCAGATTTTTAAAATCAGTTACCAACGTTTTTACTTCTGTATCTTCACTGACTTTAATAAGGCTAATACTTAGATTTACATCTCCGGCAAGATTTGTTTTTATTATCTCAGGTCTAAAATTGTTAGGATATTTTATTTCTTTTATTTCATCCGGCATATCTATAAAAGATTCGGGAATATATATGCTTAACAAATTATCAAAGTAATGTTCTTTTCTAAAAGTTTCAAGTCTGCCTTCTATATAGTACCCCGTATCCAAAGACATAGCTTCAGCTTCGGAGCTCCTTACTTTTAGAGGGATGATTTGCTTATCATAATAATTTTCTGCCATTTAATCTATATATCTCACTTTCACATTTTCATAAAAATCAATCTTTTCCGCTATTTCTTTGCTCACAATTACTTCTTTTACATTGCCTGAGCCTAAGAGTATACTTCTACCTAGATCTTCCACCGACTTAGGTATATATACTCTCTTTAAATTTCTGCAATCCATAAGGCACAGCTTAGATATATATATCAGCCCTTCCGGAAACTCTACATCTTCTAATCTATAGCAATGACCTAGAGCGGACTCTCCAATCATTTTCAGTTCTTTTGAAAAAACTATTTTTCTTATCTTGGATTGAGAAAATGCTTTATTTGCTATACTAATTGTTCCGTCTTTTATGATAACCTTTCCTCTTTTTTTATCCACAAGTTCTATAAGATGATTCCCTATATATTTGCAACTATACTCATCCTCTTTTATGCTATTATAGTACTTTGTATCATAAAAAGAATTGCCGATATAGAGCGGTTCCCCCTCAAACTCTACATTTTCTAGGTTTATACACATACTAAATGCACCATCATCTATTTGCTTTACATTCTTTGGAATAACAGTGTTTTTTATCAAGGTACAACCTTTAAAGGCTTCTTTACCGATATATTCAAGTCCTTGAGGCAGTTCTATATGCTGAAATTTCTCACAATTTTCAAAAGTATTATCATATATGTGAGTGATACTTTCAGGTATTGATATATTTTCCAAACTTTTACAATTGGAAAATGCTGATGAACCGATATAGCTCACAGTTTCCGGTATTGCTATATTATAAAGGTTACTACACCCTGAAAAAGCATACGCTCCTATACTCTTTAATCTATCTGATAAAACAACACTTTTTAATTCATCATTACCCATAAATGCACCACCTGCAATTACAGTAGTCTCTGTTGGTATCAAAACCTCTTCCATATTGTAAGTTGCCTGAAATAATATATGTTTATAATATTTTAATCCCTCTGAATCTACAGGAAGTTTTTTATACCATTCTGTACCTTCAAAGCAATATGCTCCTACCCGGCTGATACTGTCAGGTATATTTATTTCGCTAAGTTTAGTACACTCTCCAAAAACATTATACCCAAGTCCTTCAACAGAATCGCTTAAGTATATAGATGAGAGACTTGTGCATCCATTAAATGTTGCATCATCTATATACTTTAAATTATTTGGTAAAACCACTTCTCTCAACGCTTTACAACCGGAAAATACAGAATCTTCCATATGACTTAAAGTATCGGGAAGTTTTACGACCTCCAAATTTTCACATCCCATAAATGCACCCATTTCAATATCGGTAATATTTTGTGGGAATTCTATATTATTTAAGTTTTCACATCCGGAAAATGTCATCTCTTTTATCTTTTTAAGTGATTGTGGCAATGATATTTCTTTTAAATTAGTACATCCGCTAAATGCTGATTCCCCAATATATTCTACATTTTTAGGAATTCTTATTACTTCCAAACTTGTACACCCATTAAATGCATCTCTGTCTATTTTTTCTAAACTTTCCGGCAAATTTATTTCTTTTAAATTTTTGCAGCCTATGAATGATCTTCTATGTATTATTTTTACACTTTCCGGAATATATACTTTCTCTATACTCTTACAATCTGAAAAAGCATCCTCCATAATTTCCGTTGTACCTTCAGGTATGTATACAGCCAAGTTTCTTATATTTTTATCTAATAACCCTGCTTTATATTCAGTAACTTTATTATCCCTTAAAACTAAATGCCCTCTAAAATTTAAAGCTATATATAATATAAAAACAGCAATTATTCCAACTATAATTATCCCCAAAATTTTATATTTTGATTTCATATATACATCCCTCAATTCAGCTTGTAGATATAACCTTAACCCCTTTATATTCTTGACTTATATATAATCAAGTGTTTTTTGTTGAAAATTCAAGGTTTTTTGACCTTGTCTGTCTCAGTAAATAAGCCAGAGTTATGAACATTTCGGTGTATCTGGTACTAAAATAGCGGTAAAAGGGTACACGAAATAAAACGTCATTGATTTTCGCTTTACTGGCCTTGTGTATACCCATCCCTCTATGGCAGCTAACCTCCTATATCCACCAGGATCATCTCTGTCTCCAGAGGTCCTAACTTCCTTCGTCCTGCCTGCCCATAACCAGGGTGTCAGCTATGCTCCTTTACGGGGTCATGCCCCATGGTTACAATTCCCGCCGACTACCGGATCATTCTTTGTATTGTTGATTACTGACTCGCTTCCTGTACCAGCACTGTGATCAGTGGACGTTATCTGCTACATTCTGCTTTGTTTAGTGACCTCCCATAGGACGGCCGCTGTATTGATTACATTGTACGCTTATGCTACCTGCAGATATACTGCCGGTCTCTTTGTATCACCAACCAGCTTTTTGGGATCATAGTCCATGCCCTTGGTCAGCATTGCAAAGAAGACACGGAGCAGCTTTGCCGCCACAGCCATCAGCGACTGCATCTTCTTTAATGGATTCAGCTTTCTGGTTATATAGTATGAGTGGAGTTCCCTGAACTCCGGATTCTTTGACACAAGGGACATTGCAACCTCGAAGAGCAGATATCTTAGTCTCTTTCGACCTCGTCTGCTTATTGTTGTCTCACCCTTATGTTTACCCGAACTATTCTCAACCAATGCTAAACCTGCAAGTTTCTGCAGTTCTTTTGGGTTATTGAAGCGGCTTATATCGCCTACTTCAGCCAGGAATCCCGACACCGTCTTGATTCCTACCCCCTTAATTTCCAACAGCTTTTCAGCCATTGGAATCTTTTTTACCAGCTCTTCAATCAGAGCTACTACTTCCTGAAGACGAGTATTTCTGGACTCATAATCCTCCAGCAGCATACGGATTTCCATCCTTGCAGATATTTCACCTTCTTTGCTTCCAACACTGTGCTCAGCAGCTTCTATCAGGGTCTTTGCCCTAGCTTTCCCAACTGCTCTCACCTTCGCATCTCGCCAGATTTGGTTCACACCATCGATACCCAACGTCAGGATATCTTCCGGAAGTGGCACCACCTTAAGAATCAGCATTCCACTTTTAGCATCCGGCTGCCCGTACACTGTTTTGTATTCAGGAAAATATATATTGAACCAACGACTGATCCTATTCTGAATTCTTGTAAGCTCCGCTTGTAGCTGAAATCTCATGTTAGATGCAGTTCTAAGATCTGCATAAACACCCTCAGGCAGGTATGGGATCATGTAACGTCCCTCTCTAACTAGTCCTGCTATGACTTTCGGATCCTTACGATCGTTCTTTGTCGGATTGTTATCGTCGAGTTCTTTTGATTTCTTTACATGATGAGGATTCACAAGAACCGGCTTCATCTCGTTGTCCTGAAGGAACTTACCAAGATTGAACCAGTAGTGGCCGGTAGGCTCCATTCCCGGAACCACCTTGTCCTTACCATGCTTTTCTTTGATGTCCAGAATCCATGCCTTAAACGTCACGAATCCGGCCTCATCATTACTAAACTTAAACGGTTTCTTAGAATACTCGATTCCTCGGTAATCAAAAGCTCTTGCATAATGCGTTTCACTTCCGACATCGATTCCGAGCACCAAAGTAGTTTCTGTAATTGCTTCAATTTTTGTATTTTGTGTGTTAGACTTCATTGTAGATACCTCTCTGTTTGATAAGATTTACCAACCTGCCAGTCAGTAGTCTTATTTTACTCTGAGGTATTTTCAATTTTCAACATCTACCATTTAAATTATACAGGAAGCTCCTTAATAAAACACAAGTTTAGGAGTCTTAATCCCATCCGTCTCAATCCAGTGATATTCCCCCCTTAATCTCTCAGGCAACTCTATTTCCTTTAATGAATAACATTCCCTGATAGCGTATGAATCCAGATATTCTACATTTTCCGGTATTTTTATTTTAGTAAAAGAACACCCCCCAAAAGAATATGCATTTATTGCTTCTAAGCTGTTAGGTAAATCAATATTTTCTATTTTTTCACATCCGACAAATGTAAAATAATTAATTTCTTTCAATTTGATACCTTCTTCAAAATCCACTTTTTTTAAATTTGAACATAGAAAAAATGCCTTAAAATCGATTGTTTCTACACTTTTAGGAATATATACCTCTTCAATATCGTTTCTGTTTTCAAAAGCTTGTGCACCAATCACCCGGGTTCCTGCTTTAATATGGATTATTGAACTTCCGTTATCTTCAGAAGACAAAAGTATATTCTCTACATACTTACATCCATATTCATCCTGTTCTATATTGTTTAAGTACTTTGTATTTTCAAAACTGTAACCGGCAATCCTCTCTATTCCTGATGGTAAATTAATATCTGACAAGTCCTTACAATTATTAAATGCTCCGTATCCAATTTCAGTTATACTTTCAGGCAATTTAACCTCCTCTACGCCGGACCCCACAAATGAATTTTCTCCTATTTTTTTCAAACCTTCTTTAATATTTATCTTTTTCAATGCCTCACAATTCTCAAAGCAGTTATCTCCAATTTCAATTATTCCTTCAGGCAGTTTGATCTCTTTCAATCTGTAGTTGTTTATAAATGCGGCATTTGCAATTATCTTTGTTGAATCTTTAACTACAACTGTATCCTTTGAACCTTTATTATATAAAAGAACTTTTCCAAGGTATACAGATCCATATTCGTCAGCTACACTGTTTTCAAAGACTTCAGTGCCATCAAATACATTTCCCCCTACACTTTCAATCCCTTCAGGCATATTCACTGTAGATAAGCTGCTGCAATTAAAAAAGGCAGCACTCCCAATTTTTTTTAAGCTGTCCGGCAAATATATACTTTTTAAACTTATACAATTATAAAATGCTATTTCTTCTATTTCCGTTGTATTATTTGATAATTGTATATTTTCTAAAGAAATACATTCTCCAAATGTACCTTTCTCTATTATTTTGACTCCATTTGGAATTTTAACATCAGTCAATGATTTGCAATTTGAAAAAGCAGCTTTTCTTATTACCTCCAATCTTTCAGGCAAATTAATATTTTTTAAATTTGGGCAATCATAAAAAGCTCCCATTCTAATCTCTTTAATGCTGTCGGGTAATATAACCCTCTCCAATTTTGTACAGTGTTCCAAAGCAAAAATCCCAATTCCCGTCACATTATCAGGTATCTCTATCACTTTCAAATCTTCTTTTTTTTCTATAATTCCGCTTTTTATTCCTATAAAGACATTATTTTTAATTATTACCCTACACTTCAAATTTGATAATATAGCATAAAGGATAAGGCAAAGTAAAAATATTATAAATATATATTTATGTTTTTTAAAAATTTTAGCCATATAATATGCTCCTATAATATAAATACTTATTCAAAAAGTTTCATCTATATTTTTAAAAATTTCTTCTATATTGTCACTAATCGTTTGCATTTTTTGTAAAGTTATTTCTTGAGTTTTAAGCATATGGAATTTCCCCGGTAAATATTTTTCACCACAGATTTCCATGCTTATATTTTCCGAATATTCTGAACAGATTTCAACTTTGTAGCTCGTTATATTAGAATCACCATTTATACTAGTTCCATCACTGACATCATATAATGTGATTTTCAAACAATCATTTGGATTTTGGTACATTTTTTCTTTTACTCTTTCCAATACTGAATTGGGAAGAAGTGCAATTATTAGTGCTATTCCTGACAAAGCAGCACTGGCATTTCCCATTATAGCTTTTACTGCATCAGGAATCACTTTGATATATGTCAATCCTGTAAATGACAATGATACTGCACTCAAAAAATTGGAGCCGTCACTTGCTATACTTTTTCCCTGTGCTACTCTCACTGACATAAAATCTCTAACTAACCAATTATATTCCGGTGCTAAATACATAATTACAACCTCATTACCTTTATTATTTTTATAAAGGTAATTTAATAACCTTAAATAGCCATATACATCAGGATTACTTTTTTTTAATCCGGGATTTAAAATCCACACTCCCGCTGTATAATTGCTATCTAATTTTTCTTTTTCCTGATTACCAATAAGTTTATAATCAAATGTATTTTCTCCCGGACAATCAACTTCAAAATAGTAATCTGTATCTGCAAAAAGAATTACATTTATCCAATAGTACCAGTAATATGGGCTTGGTACATATTTATAATTGTCCTCACGAATTTCTAACATACTTTCTCGAAATTTTTCTTCTTTTTTCACATGTTTTTGTATCATATATTCACCTATGCATTCTAACTTTCCCATTTTACTTTCATAGATAAATACATCTCCCGGCGTACCACAAGTTTTATCATAATATAGTCCTATCCCAAATTTATACGCACCTGAGTTTTTAACCTTTACATGTCCTAAAAAATCACTCCCATCAGATCCTCTTTCCCAACTCCCCTTTACATCTTCCACTATCTCCACAGCACCTTTAACATTTATATTCTCATAGCTTGGTGATGTTTGACCTGATGTTTTGAATGAAACTACTCCTCCTATTTTACATATCGTAGTAGAGTCCTTTGTAACTACATACTTCATTTTTTTGGTTATAGAGTCTTCTATCTGCATAGTTTGCTTTCTTTCAACAGACCATTCGCTAAGTTCATGATTGCATTTACATGGATTTCTTCTATTCTTATAACACATTCCAAATCCTCTTATATTTTGAGCCGTACAATCACTTGTTATTATCATAGGCCTTCCATCTGCTAATACAATTCCATGATCCTTTGGCAAATTTAATACGCATGTTTTGCTTCCATAGCTACAGGAAACCTCTGCACCTCTTACCACATATTCATATCCACCATACCCCTTCATTTCCTGATGCTCATACATTTTCTGTATATCGTTCGCCACTTTGCACCCCTTTCATTGGATTTGTACTCCATTACTACAACATATCTTTAATCACTTATATACACGATCTCTTCTTTGCTGTTTAATTTTATATTTCTTGCCTTTATGGTCAATTTATCTGCTGCACTTATGTTCACATCTCCATTACCTGTAAGCTTGAATCTTCTGTCATTTATGGTAAGTATATCATTTGAAATGAAGCTTATTCCTTCCTTTGAGAAATTAAGACTTTTCTTTCCCACTTCCAATTGCTTTTTATTTTCATCATTACCATTACTACCGAAGGTTCGTAATACATACATATCCCCTGTACCCATACCTGATATATAAAGTTGTGCTCTCTCTCCTACATCCGGTACCGCATATAATATATTTCCGGTCTCAGGATACCAATCAAATCCATAATCCGGCTCTTTTTTGTCTATATCAAGTCTTAAGTATACTTTTCCATCCTTATATTTCTTAATTTTCCCCATAAGGCTCAAACCTATTATATTTTCATTTCCAAGCGGATATATCATATCGTCTATATATGACCTTTCAACTCCTTGAAAATTAAATATAAGCTCACCTTTTGTAAACTCCACCTCTTTTTTATATAAAGTTAAAATCTTATTATCTAACGCTATGCTGTCACCTATATCATAAGAGTTATATGTCCTTAGCCTATACTCTATCCGACTTGTATTCTCCTTTTTCTTGATCAGATCTCTGCTCTCACTTATAATACCTCCCGGCTCAATCATGTGTCCTGTATGTATGCCCATATGAATATATGGCTTATCATATTCCATACCCGGATACAGAAATGTTTTTATGCAGGATGCCATCCTAACTGCAAAGGCCCAGGCACTCTCCTTATAGCAAAGTACAGGCCTTTCAATTTCCTTATCCTTTATATTGTAGTTGCCGATATCTCCTGAGTATCTTCTAACTACTTCACATGCGAGGTCACTATAAGTTTTTTCTATATTTTGAAATGATTCTGTATGCTCTTTATCGTCTAATTTTTTACTGTATGAATATGCTTTAAGGTCAAAATAATGTACATCGGCGGATGAATGAATGCTTATTTCTTCCACAAATCCTCTAAATACAGTGTTTCCTTTGTATTTTATATGGATATCCATATCCTTTTTGTCTGTAAAAATTGTTTCTCCGAGTTTTCCCTCCAACACCCCGTTAATATTACAGCAGGTATGCATGTTTGGAACAGTTTTTATAACAAAATTTTCAACCAGATAAATAGGTAGTGCTATTTCTATTTCTAAATTTTCTATAATCAGCATAAAAAATCCCTTTCTGCTCACATCAAAAGCACATTTTTTCAGCTTATATGAATACCTTCACCACTCACAGTTATTCCGTCTTTTAATATTATTTGTGTATCATCTTGTAAAAGCATAATCCTTTTACCTGCCACCATGGATATATTTGAATCCTCACTGCTTATCTCAACAGTGTCTTTTGCTTTTATCAAAATACTTCCACTGCTTACTATCTTGACTCCTGTACTGTCATTTAGTTCAATATAATCTCCCGTATCGCTTTTTATGGTTATACCGTCCGGTGTCAGCCTTATTTCTTTTCCGTATTTATTTCGCCAAATCTTATTTTCAGGATCGGTTCGTATTCCATCGCCCTCATTTTCATGTACCGCACTGCAAACATAGGCTTTTTCTTCATTTTCTGTGGGAAAATACAGTCTTACGCTGTCTCCCTCTTCCGGCATGCAATACCACCCCGCTCCGTCACTTGAAGAATATACAGTGGAAAAATCAAACCATCTTTCTATTTCTTCATCCTTATTTTCTATATCCTCTATTGCTATCTTAACCTTTTCTTTTTCTACATTTGTAACTTTAGCGTAAAGTGATGCTCCTATTATTTTTAAATCATACTTGCTTTCTTTTTTTACTACATAGTCTATATCCTGTGTTAAATAATATGTATGGTAAAGTTCACTTCCCTCTGTTTTAGATAAAATTTTTACTATACGGTAGTCCCTTCTGTTAAAGCTTACTCTGTCTCCTAAACAATGGATTTCCCTTGATTTGACTTCATAAACTGTATATGCTTTATTTACAACAATACGCACATCACCAGAGGTTAAAACCTTGCTTTCTCTTTTTGGCATACCGAAAAAATACTTCACTCCTTCACTCTGATAATCTGCCATTATTACTGTGTTCTTTAAAGCAGCAATCCTTTTTATAAAGTTCCAGTCGTTTTCTTCATACTGTACCAAAAATCCGGGCAATACTCCCTTTCCATCTTCTCCTGTTATATAGTATGACTCTTCATATCCTTCTTTTAATGCATTAAGTATATCAGCATATTCTCCGGTACCCTTAGAAAATCCTCTTGTATGTACTTTTTCTTCCATTAAAGAACTTCCTGTGATCAATTCCAATTCAACAAGGAAACTTCCGCTTTCCTTAAAAAAACATATCCTTTCCAACAGTCCGTAAAATATCGTACTCTCCTTATCCGCTTCATCAAGGGCATCCACCCTTACCCATCTTGTATTTTTAGCGATATTTACATACTCGTCTTCTCTTTTTTCTTCTATTATGGCTCTTATTATTGCCATACCATGCTTGCCCACCTCATGTTTTGCTTCATATCCCGTTACCGCAAGTACATCAAAAATATCAAGTTTTATAAGGTTTTCTCTCATACATCCTCCTCCACTTCCACAAACTCTATTCCCTTAACGCCTCTTCTTATTAAGCTTTCTGCAAAATCAAGATTTACAATAAATCTTATCTTTTTGTTCTCTTCCCTGACAGCTTTAAAGAAATTATTGAAATCAGTGTTTAGCAAATTTTTTGTAAAAAGCAAATAATAGCTTTGCATCTCTCTACTCTCTTTATCTATCAGCATAACTCTTTTTACAAAGATTTCTACATCAAAAAGAAGCAATACTTCTCTAAATCTTTCTGAAATAAGGGGATATACATTCATCATCAAATCAGGAAATATAAAATTCTTTGTTTTTTCTATTTCAAGAACAAGTTCTCTTGGTATTTCATAAAATCTTTCATTAAGAGTATCTATATTACTTGGAATATTCTCCGATGTATATATTCGTATTCCCCTCATATTTTCAAGATTTTCTTTTATATAAAAATATGGCAAGTTTCCTTTCATAGTTTCTCCATAATTATTCTCTTTATATTTATCGTTTCATGTTTTCTACCACTGATGGTATTCTTTTGCAAAGTCAAAGTAGAAAAACTTACTCTTGCCAACCTCCAAGATGTCTCCTTCTTTTAAATCTTTCGATGTATATGTTGCCGATTCATTTAGCCTTACAAATCCCATGGACTCTTCTCCAAGAAGTGTTCCTTGCAAATTTCTTGTATCATAGGCTATAACAGCATGATTCTTATCTCTTATATCTTCATCTCCTATAATCTGTATGCTCATAATATCATGACTTCCTATATAGTTTTTTCCTTCCGTTACATTATAAGACTTTCCTTGACGCTTTCCTTCTATACATACAAGCCATGCATAAGTCGGCTTTTCTTCTTCAAAAGAAAGATTTTTACCTACCCTTTTATCTCTGTATTTTTCTTCCTCCGTTGGTTTTTCTCTTTTAAGCTTCCTATACTTTCTCTCTTTTTTTATCAGTTTTTCTTTATCCTCATTATCTATCTCTTCATATTCAAATCCCGGAAAATATTTGATGATTGCGGATAAAAGCTCCACATACATGAACTTACTCTCACCTATTTCCAAGATATCTTTATTTTTAAGAACATATTTATCATATACAGGCTTATTATCCATATATACAATTCCATCAGCTCTTGCAGGAATCATGTTTGCTTCTCTTGTCTCTTTATCAAAAAATACTAAGGCAAACTTACCAAGCATCTTCTCATCCCCAAGTATCTGTATTTCATTGTCTCTGTCAGTACCTATAAAGTTTTCTCCGAAGCTTATTACATAACTCTTCCCTCGTCTTGCACCCTCTATACATACAAGCCACGCACATACCGGTCGTTCTTCCTTTAGGGAAAGCCCACATTCTTTTCTTAAATTTACATAGACCTTTTCAGGAGTGTCCAGATCAAAACCACAGTGTGGACATATTGTCCCATATCTTGTTTTTGAAAACCTGTGTCCGTAAGGGCAGTCCATTATGTTTGACATCTTTTCCTCCTAACTGCTGCTAATCTACCAAGATCTTTCTTTGCATAAAGCCTGTAGTCCTATGTCCGTCAGGATTTTTTGCACTGTTTAATATATCCAAAAGTCCGGTATAAATTTCTTTATTGCTTAGGTGTGCTCCTTTTAGCTTTCCTTCCTTAACTGCAATATAGTTTTCTATAATACTTCTTTCTATTCCTTCCATACTGTTTATAACCATATAACAAAAGGTTCTGTCAGTTTCTTCACATTTTTTTGTATTAAGGTATTCTTTAGCATATGCTTTTAATACATCTATATTAAATGACTTCTCACCATAACCTGCATAATCTGCATTCATCAGATGTATAGTGTCATACTCAGATCTCATATCGGCAAAGTCAAGATAAGTATCCCTTAATATAAACCCCGACTTAAGCAAAAAGTCGCAAAGTAAAATCTCTCCATCACTATTTTCTTCCTCCTCAGAAAGAAAAGCCTCTATTTCGCTTATTATAAAGTCTTTATCCCTTACCTCTTTACGCTTTAACTTTAAATACTCCCTTTGTTCGGTATTGGTGTAGGCTACTTTTATTTCTTTATGTATCTGATATACCTCTCCTTTTAGCTTTACAATTCCCTTTCCTATGATAATACATTTATTTTCATGGTCTGAGCTTAATCTTAGGCCTCTTATAACTCCGTTTGTATATCCATCATAAAGAATTGAGAGCAGATCCCTTGGGTAGTCTCTTATTATTTCAAGCGCCTCTTTTTTTAAGATTCTTCCGTTCTCAAACACAGGGTATCTGTTTTCCATTAGCTTCTCCTTCTATATTTAGTGTTCTCCATCAAAAAAGTCACAAATCCACTCGTCGGTTTCAAACTTATACTCCTGCCCCTCTCCTGCATATAATATATCTTTCAACCTATATACCGGTACTATCTGAAATCCCCATTTTTTATAGTCTACAAAGGCAAATATCTTCAGTTCTCCATTTTGTATATCATCAGTGTCTTCCTGCTTAATATATCCGCTATATCTTCCGGCAAGTTCCATTCTGTCAGTCTCTCTTGCCTCATCTTTTTTAAAGTGAAACAGATATTCATATCTTATATTCTCCGAAGCATCATACAGATACATTCTAAGTAATATATCCTCCAAACTTCTTAACAAACTACCGGTCATTTTATTACATTCAAAACCGTCAATGAGCACTTCCTCTTTGCCTGAATAGGACAATGCCTTAATCTTATATGGTATCAGTGCCTCTTCTTCTCGAATATCAAAACCTGCATATCCTGTACGCTTATCATACAGATATCTCATAAGTCCATCGACACATGCAAGTTTAAGTTCTTCTTTTTTAACACTTCCTCCACTTTGCATCATATTACCGGGTACAAATTCTTTCAGTGCATCTCTAAAAAGACCGATCTTGCAGGACTGCCCTGTAAGCCTTATCATATCAAAGTTATAAAGTTCCCCATTTATATAAAGTCTTTCCATAAATGCTTTCATAACCGCATATATTTCACCGGCAATAAGCTTTTCCACTTCATAACGGTTAAAATTTATCTTTGGCATTTCTTCCAATATATCAAGTTTATCTTCTTTAAATATAGAAAGCTTATAACGATCCGCCTCAAGCCTTAGAAGTCCCGACTTTATATTCTTATCCTCAGGTACCTCTATAACAATATCATTTCCTGAAAAAAGTCCTTGTTTTATTTCATCTGCCAGGGTGAATAAAAAGAAGTAATTATTTCTTACTCTGTAATATCCTTCCTTTCCATAGGTCTCAAAGTTCTTAAAAGCAGTAGGTAAAATTTCTTCCACACTTTCATAAGCTTTTTGCAAACCCTCATAGAAGCTTTCCACACTTTCCTCATCAATATATCTGTAAGGATCTCCTGAAAGTTCATCAATCACTTCACTACCGAGGTCTTTCTCAAGTCCAAGAAGTTTTGACACAATTTTCAATTTTAGAAGTTGCATTATTCTGTAGGTAATATTATTACCTCCAAAATCAGTATTACCGTTTTTGTAGCTGTTTTCCATGATATAGGTCTGTATATCACCCTTTGCATGTACCTTAAACTTACATGCACTAAGATCCGTGGTTCCTCCTCCACAGTCCATTATCAGTGCCTTATAGCTTTCACCGTCTTTCAAACGATTTTTCTCCCTCATCTTACTTATAAAACTATAAAGTACTGCTGTGCTTTCATCCAAAGTAACCTTTATTTCTAACGAAAGCATTTCCGACAAAATAACGAGCATTTGCTCATAAACATGTTTTTGCTTTACGGGTACTGTAATATACACCTCTTTTATACAGCATTTAAAACTGTCTCTGGTAATGTCCAGTACATGCCTTAGGTATGCCCCTATAATCTCTATTCTTTGTACATATCTGTACCTTCCCTTTGAGTCTGTGAGTTCTTCCTTCCTCTCAAAATCTCCTACCCATCTTTTAATATCATAAAAGACTGAAAAACCTTTATCCGTATAGCTTAGATTGGCATACCACAAAGCTTTTCTTCCAAAAGCGTACTCTATACAATTCTCTTTAACCTCTGTTACAGCAACTACTGTCGGAATCATCATCTCCATAAAGTTTTCTCCACCGACAGATTCAAAAAAAACAGTATGACAGATGGTATTCTCCTTTATGCCTCTTTGCTTCGCCGTATTTATCTGCCTGTAATAGCTGCTGTCAGCATACATAGCAACAGTTGTATTGGTAGAACCCAAATCTACAGCTATCGGCATGTGTAACTCAATAAGTGGAAGTACTTCAAAGTCCATTATAGGAAGTTTATAGGCTTTATATTTTAGAAGTGACGCATTTACTTCTTTATCTCCTATATATGTATGATATATAAACTCTGAAACATCCCTTTCCATAAGATAAAGGCTGTAATCCTTTGTTTCAGTAACAATGCATGAAAGATCAGCCTCTTTTACCAAATATAAAGAATCCTTTTTATCTCCCATTGCTACAACATTAAATACGGCACACACCTTTTTATCCCCACTTACAATCAGGGCATTTGTATTTAAGAATTTATCTTTGTACTCAATTTTATAATCATCTAAAAAGTTTAACGCAGCACCTTCATAAATACTGATTTTCCCTGATATTCGAAGTTCTTCTTTCTCAGGCTCTCTTATAATGAACTTATCAAGGATTTGCTCTATACGCTCCCTTCCACCGGGTATCTCTTTTCTTATCAACTCGTCTTCAAAACTTTGGCAATATGAAAGAATCATCTCTATAAGCTCTTCATTTGTCAGGTTCTTATCAAGTCCCTTTACTATATGCTCCCTACGACAAACCTCCCTTAGTCTGTATTCACTCATTAACTCAAGCTCGCTTCTTGAATACAGTGCAGCCTGTTCCACTTTTATTTCTCTGTTAAGCTTATAGCCCATAGCATTTCTACCGTCCTATACCTTTATTTTTATAATAGCCTAATATATTGCTATCTCTCCGATTCTCATACTCTCACCTACTCCTATGATACCAAAATGATGTTTCCAAAAGACATCCATTTCATAAGACAATGACAAGAACATATCTTTAAGCATTTCTATTATTTCAATATCTTTTTTTGTCTTATCCACCCCCGTAAAAAGAATAAGTTTTTTAACATTCTCACTATGAATGTAAAGATTAGAGTTTGGATAAAGCTCTCTCAATGCTTTTTTGAAAATGGTGATATAATCACCACAGCTATATAAATCAAGCAGGCAAAATATAATTCTTTTCGCCTTTTCAAATCCCAGTTGAAATAGTGTCTCCCTAAACCTCTTCAGAAATACTTCTGACTCTATTTCTTTTAATATATACATCGCCCTAAGATCCTTTTTATCCGTTCCGCTCCTAAGATCCCATACTGCTATATAATGCATCATCACATCCAGAAATAGTTCCCGTATATGTTCATATCCTACTATGTCCGGCAAAAATATATCACCCAGTTCATTTGAAAAACGATACAAAGGATTCACTTCCAATTCCGTATCTTCAACTGTATCATAATTTAAAAAATCAAAAGAACTTTCCGTATACGGGCTGGGACTTTTACTGTTTATAAATCTAAGTTCTTCCAATTTGTATCCGTTTCTCTTTGCTTTTAATACAATTTCCCATATGCAGTTCATACTTTGCTCTCGCTTCCTACACCTACTTTATATAACTATTTTCCAAAACACCTACACAACTATACTCATCAAAGCCAAGATCAACCTGAGAAACAGCGTACCTTACCATTCCCTCACAAAGATTGCTGTCACTGTTTCTTAGGAATTTCAAAATTAATTTAGGGCTATCTTTCTTTATCACAATCTCTCCCTCAAAAAAACCATTCATGTCAGGTAAGATTTTATCTTCTTCTTTTAAAAATTGTTCCTCTACGGCTTCAAACCTTTCGCAAGACTTTAGAGATATATAATCAGATATATCAAGTTCTTCAATTATCCTTTCTATTTCTGCCTTGGTATGTATTTTTACTTTTCTATTTTTCTCCCACCTGCCAATCATGTTCTCTTTTCTTTTATTACTTATTAAATCTATGGGTAATTCTTCTTTTGTATAACGAATATCAAAGATATTATAGCCGGTAAGGTCACTGTAGCTTTCCTCATATGACTTTATAAAAATTCTTTCATCTTCATGTCTTATGCTGACCATACCTTCTGTTTTTGCTATCAGTCTTAATGCTACTTCTTTATCTTTTGATAATACCATCTCCCTCTCATAGTACAATCCGTCGTTACATGGACTCAAAAAAGTGCTACTTTTAAATAAAGTTTTCTCTATATTCCATACCGGATATATATCTTCTTTAATCATATCTGAGTATTTCCCATAGTCCACTTCCACTCCTCTTGCATCATCCGGTACATCTGACAAGTCAATATCAAAAAAACGATCAATATATACTGTATTTACAGTATCCCATATAAGCCCGTTGTGTGAGAATGTTTCATGTAAATCGGCCACTTCTCTCCTGTATCGAAAAGCTTTCTTAGGCTTTACAAAAATCTCCACTTGTTCTCTTTCTTTTGTGAACGTAACTCTCAATTTGTCCTTTGAAAATTTTTTGCAAATACTGTCTGTTGCATCTAAATATACAGCTTTCACATTGTTTTCTCTTTGTTTTTCTTCTATTGCATCCTTCTCCTCTAATACATCTTCATTAGATATAGGATAAAATCGTTTTAAAAATACCTTTTCTTTTTTTGATAGCAACATTATCGCAATTTCATAACTTTCTTTCCTATCTTCCAGTTCATCATATACTTTCTGATATAATGTTTTGAATCTTTCTTCAAATACTTCACTCATCTTATATAGGCCTTCGTATAAAACACTTTTTGCAAGAGCATATTCATCTTTATCTTTTATCTCGGAAAGTCTGTCCTTAACGTATTTTTTTACGTCAAATTCATCTAAATATCCCATACCCTTATAAACTCCTCCAATATCAGTTTGACGAAGACTCCGACTCGCTTGTTTGCTGTACTGTGGATTCATTAGTTGCTGTAGAAGATACTGCTTCTTTCTGCTTTATTTCGTCAATCCTTTTTTGTACATCATTAAGCTTTTTATCCATCTGTATTGTATTTATCTCATCATTAAGCTTTACATAAAGTCTTCTTGCATACTCATAATTTTCTCTGGCTGTTTCAAAATCACCCCTTAAAAAGGCTTCATCTCCTATAATCGCATAGCCGCTTGCAGTATTTTTTTCCTCTTCACTTTCACTGATTTTCTTATCTGCTGTAGAGATTTTCTCCTCTATCTCAGCAAGCCCGGCACTTTCACCTGATTTTTCCAACAAATCTTTTGCCGTATTATAGTTTGCCCTTGCAGACAAAAAATCACCTTTACTTAATGCCTCATCTCCCGCACTTAACATATCATTTGCCGATTGAAAGTTTTTTGACTGTTTGTCCGCTTCAGCCTGTTTTCCTTCCTGATCTTTTGCAATAGCTTGATCTACTGCTAGGAGTTTGGCCTCCGCCTTTAACTTTCCCTCTTCATAACCTATCTTTCTTGACTCATTTTTTGCGTCATTGTATCGTTCTCTTGCCCTTTCGTATATTTCAGAGTCAAAAAGTATATCTCCATTATCCAAACTTAGATTTACGCTTTCATATCCCGATATAAAATCAAGTTTTCCTTTTACATAAGAAAGCCCGGCATTATCTGCATATGGAATTTCATCCAATACAAGTTTATATAAAGATTTTGCTTCACTGTAACTTTCTGTATTGTATTTTTCATCTGCCTCAAGTATTCCTTCAATAACTTGTTCATAGTGATAAAGCAACTCTTTCATATCCTTATCTCTGAGGCCTTCAGCCTTCTTTATTGACTCTTCACATTCTGTATCCGCTTTTTTATAATTTTCCATTTCAATAAATTTAAGCATCTTATCATAATGTGTATCCATATCTTCTTTTAACTCTTTTCTATATCGAGTATAAAAATATATAGCAATAACTGTAGCTAATATTAAAACTACAGCAACAATCGAACCGATTAAAATGAGCTTCCTTCTTCTTTTCTTCTTCGTATCCGACTCAATAAATACTTTATCAATATAAATCCCTGCAATTGTATAATTATCAATATATTTTCTGTTTTTATCGAGTATGGCAGTTTCCACTTCTCCAAGACATTCGCTCGGATCTTTTCCACTGTTTTCAAAAATCTTATCAATTTCTCCCTCGGACACATTCTCCCAAATGCCCTTTGTATAGAGAATTAAAATATCTGTATCAAAAAGTTTTATTTTTCCTGATATTACGGGAGAAAAATCCTTCTGGCCCAAGTATGAATATAAATTGCTTCTTTGTTCATGTCTTGATAAGGCATCTTCACTAAGCAGTTCATTTGACACCATCTCACTGCTTAAAGATGTATCAGTACTTTTATAAAAAACTTTATTATTTCTATATAATCTTATTCTTGTATTTCCGGCATATGCTAAACGCAAATTCTCATAATCGGTTACTGCAACTACTATTGATGCCTTTAGTCTCATGTACTTTTCAGACTTTAACAGTACTTCATTTGCATATTTTAGATACTTATGTATACTTGCCTTTGACATTGACGGTTTTTCCTGAAATTTTAAAATTACACTTTCCACCGCTTCCTTTGCAGACTCGGTATCTGCTATATCCTCAATACCGTCTGCCAATACATAGCAGGCAAAATTATCAAGCTCCGCATAAGCAAAATAATCACTGTTTTTAAGTGCACTGCCCTCTTCTGAAATAAAGTTTGTATTAAATCTGCTGTTTTGCTTACGCATTTTCTCCTCCTACATTCCAATAATTATCAGTCCCAGATTAGCCGTTTCTTTATTTTTACCTTTTATAACTTCTATAATCTCTCTTGCTTTTTCTTTACATGAGTTCTTTTTTACAAGAACTTCTTCCATTTCCCTAACTGAAATACTGTTTTGCACACTTTCAGTTAGCATTACAAGCATATCTTTTTTCTTTAATCTTATATCATTCCTACTTACAAGAGGAGGCATATAATCATCTCTTCCTACAAAATTGTATGCCCTGTTTATATCGGAAATTCTAAGTGCCGCCTCTTTACTTAAAAGCCCTTTACTTACTTTTTCTTTTATAAGCTCCTCCATAATCTGCCCCTTACTAAGGAGTATAAGTTCTTTTCCTCTTAAAATATAAATATTCATATGCCCGACTATGGCGTATTTCAATGTATTTCCATTTAGTACAATACATCCTGCATAAGCCTTTCCCATATCCGGTATATTTAGTACATTTGTATTAGCCAGTTTAAATACCTTTTCAAAGAAGCTGTCAGGACTTTGTGTACTGTCATATTGGTCATATAATTTAGTAAAAGTTCTTACTGTAGTCAGTGCCGCAACTTTTCCTGCATAATCTCTTCCTTCCCCTGCTGTAAGAACCGCCATCATGCCGCCATTTAATCTTTTAATACCATATGCATTTGTCTGAATCTGTCTTTTTCCTATATCAAGTACAGCTTCTACATCAAATATACCGTTTTTTCCTTTTTTTACTTGTATAGATATCCTTAGAATTAAAATTCCAAAAGCAATTATTATGCAAATTACATTTGCCCATAAAGCAATTTCCATATTATTTACCTCATAATTATTTTTACCATGAAAACTGCTTACCACATAAGGCAATATATAAAAACTCACTCTCCCCCATGGTAATTACATCATATGTTTCCAAAACCTGAGGTGTATACACAGCCTTACCATTTAGGTATGTAATTCCTCCTCCTTCTGTACAAATCAAGGTGCCTTCCATATCTCTTTCATCAAATGATAAAATTGCATGATTCTCCTGTTTTATTGCATTATCACCTATAATTTGAATATCCATAGCATCTGTTCTTCCAATATAGTTTTTCCCAAATACTACTCTATAATCCTTTCCGTACCTCGGTCCTTTAATGCATACCAACCATGCACACACCGGCTTGGTTTTTATTCTAATCAAGCTTTCTTCAAGTTCAGCATCATCAAAAGATTCCTCAAGCTCTCTTCTTTCAGTCATATCCATATTACAGTATGGGCATATATTCCCATATCTTCTCTTTGAAAACATATGACCGTTTTTGCATCGTATTAAATTCCCCATAGCTCTTACCTTATCTGTAATTTATTCAGTCCAATAAAAATATAGTCGTTTTTTACAAGTCTACTTTGTCCATCTCGTATGTTATAAAGTTTATCTTCTAAAAACCCTTTTATCTGTGTTCCGTTTTTACTCTGCATGTCTTCTATATACCAGAGCCCCTCCACATAGTTAAGTACTGCATGAATATCACTTACTGTTCCACCAAAAGCAGTATCGCATAGGTCTATATCTATATCTTCCTCGCTGTTTTTCTTTCCTATTACAACCGAATTTTTCCCTAATATACTCCAACTTCTTATAACTGTATTTTCCTCACTTAAGAGTACAAGTTCTGATAGAAATGTATCTTGTATCTTTTCTCTTTTTAAAGAAAAATCCTTTATCAGAAAATAGATCAAAGAACCTGAAACTAAAAAAGAAAACATATAAAATATATATCCGCCATTCCATGCCCTTCCAAAGATCCCTGTAATTATGGCGCACAATATGGCCATAGTTATACCTAAAATATCAATTAAACATTTTTTATTCATATATCTCTCCCCTACTTTTATTCAAGTAGGGGGTGATTTATTCTCCCTACTCGTCAGCATGGCGGTACTTGTCGCAAGGCGATAATTCCCTGACGCCAACACTATAAAAAACAAGGCTGCATGACAAGTCATACAGCCTACATTTCTAACGGCTGATTATCTGTTATTCGGCTGCATAACCGCCTTCCACTACCAGACCTGCCATTTTATCTTTTTTCTGTTTTATTACAAGAGTAAAGTTTCCAACACCTTCCTCATCTCCATGCCTCTCTGTATAAGCAACTACAAATGCATTAGAAAATACATATTTTCTTTTTGTAATTCCTGCTACAATCTGCTCTACAGTAACCTTTCTGTAGCAATCTTTGCTCTGTGCAGGAACCATTGACCAAAGTGCCATGTTTTTTGTAGAATCAAAAGGATCTCCATCTACCGCAGTCAGAATCTTTCCTGTGATTTCCATGGTAGCACCGGCATCATTGGTACGTGCATTTGAATCAATCGGAATATCAGTAGATAAAAACACACTGTTTACGCATTCCTTTGCCAGTTCAAAACTTTCATTACCCTCAATTTTTACTTTATATGCCATGCTTAAACCCTCCTATTCCTTATTCTCCGGCATATCCGCCTTCTACAGTCACTTTCGCATTATTATCCTTCTTTTGACGGATATGAATGTAAAACTCTCCTGTTCCGTTCACATCATCTGCCCTCTCAGAATACTCTACAACAAAAGCATTTGGAATGACATACTTCCTTACAACAGCTCCTGCTGAAACTACTGTAACCTCCGCCACTCTGTAACAATCTGCATTTTCAGATGGTATTTGAGACCATTTTGCAAGCTTTAATACATCATCACTATCAGCTCCGACATTGTACAAAACTCGTCCCCAAACTTTGACTCCTAAGCCGTAATCTGTCGCCTTTGCATTAGAATCCTTTGGCGACTCAGACAAAAACTCTGCATTTACGATACTTCTCTCGTCAAAGTCCGCTACTTCTGAACCGGTTACTCTGAATCTAATTCCCATTGTGCTACCTCCTATAAAAGTATTATTATAGTAAAACCTCTTAAAATATTATAAAAATATTTTTCGACTAACAAAGTTGCAGGTATATTACTTTATGTAATTTATTCTCCTGCACGGTTTAACGGTACTTCAAGTCTCTTTATTGCATTACCGAAGCTTATTTCTATTGTGCATACACCTGCTGTTTCATCCGCTTCATAGGTAATATCATCACCTGCACCAAGTATAGCATTAATATTTGACCTCTTTGAAAGCCAAACACTCTTTTGACTTGAAGGATTATTAGAGAAAAACTTACCTATATTCTCTGATTTGAAGTCACCTGTTGCATGTCTTAAAATTCTTTCGATATAATTTGCTGTCTGTGTCTTATAAATCGGCTCATAGCTTCCACCTGACAGTTTTAAATTTCTTGCTTTGTAAACCATTATATGGCTGATATTTTCTCCATCCAAAACCGCATTCTCAGAAGAAAATACAAATCCGAATCCTCTTTTGTTAATATCATCTTTAACACTATTAGTAAACCCGGTTATCTCTTTAGACATTGTAGTATGCACCTTAAGTGAATTGTTCTTAGCCTCAATATCAAATCTCACTCCCGGTAAATCAGTATCAACATCTTTTTTAAAGTACTCTTTTAAATACTCCGGAGACTGATAACTTGCCACAAATCCGGCCGCCACATAAGCTGCACCTATATATACTCCATCTATCCAGAGTTTCATAATATCTTCTTTTGCCTTAGAAAGTTCTGCTGCCTCGTTTTCATTGATTATCATCTTGCTTTCAAGCTTTACCCCCGACTTATCCTTTGGAATAATGGTAAAGTTAGGCACACATGGAATCAAATATTCTGAATAAGGCTTTCCGCTAAGACCTGAACATCTATCATCAAAAAATCCTACACCGGTCATTGCCATACTGTTAAAAGTTGTCTTATCTCCGGTTTCATATGAATAAAAACACTGTACACCATAGTCCTTTAGTGCATCCGCAATCCTTGCCAATGACTCAACGCTTATATTCTCTGATTTTATACTGTCTTTATTACCTTTAAATCTCTCTCTGGTTACATTCATCTTTGATTTTTCATCTAAAGATACACCTGCAACAATTGCATACCATACAGTATTACTGTAATCATTTTTTTCATTCACTGTATTCAGATATGCACAAAGTTTTGGTACATTTAAGCTGTTTGCCATCACTTCATTTTTTACATTTGCAATAAGCAGTGTCGGTTTCATACCTTTTACCTGCTTTGGATACTGCTCAAAAAATGCCCATACACCTAAAATTTTTTCAACTAAAGGTTTTACAACTTTTATAAAATCATCCTTTGCATTCTTATAAAATTCAAGATATGTATTATAGTTTGCCACTTCTTTTTTGACATCTATCTGACTTTGCATAGCTGAATTTAAAGGACAAAATGTTCTTACTACCAGTTGCTTTACATAGCTGTTACCCTCAGCATTAAGTGCATCATAATCCTCCTCAAGGGCTTCTATCAAGCCGGCATTTGAGTTATCATCTGCAAGAACAAGTCTGCTCTCTTCCACTTTCGGTGCTTCAATTACTGTAAGTTCTCCCTCGGAAGACATTGTTAGAAGCCCTAATGTTAATGCATCATTACTCTTTGACTCTTCTGATTCCCCCAACAAAAGTCTTGTTTTTATATCGGAAATTGCCAACGGAATCATAGCCATAAGGTTTTGATAATTTGCACTTGCCTCTTCAAACATTGAATTAAGTTTATCTCCGAGATCAAGCTTATGTGGGTCTCCGTCTTCAAGCTTTGCATACTCTGCATATGTATACTGGAGTTCTTTTCTAACCTGCTTGATATCATCCATTACTTTTGACGGTGAAATCATCTCTGTAAGCTTTTCAAATTTAAAATCTGCATTTATAATTCCCTGACTTCTTTTTGTCTCCACCAAGGTCATAAGCATTTTCAAAAAATCATTATGTGCATTTAGATGAACTATGCTTAGCATATTCTCCGGAACACCTGCAGGTTTCTCTTTTGAATATACAATTTTCCCCGTTGATGCATTAAAAAAAGAGTATACTGTAGGGTCAAACTTTTCTAAAAACTCATCAAAATCTTTAACCAAAAGTGCTTCATTGATTTCCTTTACTTTATCATCACTTAGACTATCCAACCCTCTTACATCACCTACTAAAGTAAGTAAGTTCAGTTTCTCCGGATTAATCTCTTCAATCAATAAAGTACGATTCGTTTGCCTTATAATACTCTCTGCCATCCTTGCGTCTCCTTTAAAAAAATATTAAGTTTTACTTGCACCTAATACAGCCTCTTAAAAATGCATAAAATTCCCCCTCATTCTCTCTCGTAATATCATATTAAGTGCAATGCTCTACGTACACATTTTCTAACATTTGCATTTTGTATAATTTTCTTCACACTTTTCTTCCTGGTTTAATATTATCATATGAAAACGATATTTTCAATACTAACAATATAAAATTTGTTTTCTAGAGTTAAAAATATCCTATATTTAAAAGAAAACAAGATTAACAGTTATATAAACTATAGGATCATGAAAAGCGAAAAACAAGAGCATACAGTAACGACATAGGTAAATACTACAACATAAAGGCATTGGTCTTTGAGAATAAGTAGATATATATATTCCATGATGGTCTTAAACTAAGACATGCCAAAGCAGAAAAGAAAGAACAAAATATCTAAAAATATACAATATTATAAAAAAGCAAAATATCCTGACAAAGTCGCAAGGCAAAAACACCTTGTATTTGTCAGGATATTTCCGGTTGGTTCTGCAGGGATTAAAATTCATTATTTCCCGGCAAACCATTTTTCTAGGGAAATATAAAGTTATTTATAAAAATCCAACTTCACATATATGAAGTGGCTTTCTATCTTTTTATCTCAGACAATCTTACCTTTCTGTCCTCGTTAAGTGACAGAGTAAGTGCGTCTGCAGTTGCAATAGCCACTCTTGCTGCCTTTCCTGTAAGCAAAGGAAGGAATTCATCACTGACCTCAGCTCCATGCAAAACATCATTAAATAATTTCATTTCATTCTTCATAATACTGTGCAGCCACATTGGCGGTTTCTTACCCGGCTTTCCATACATTATGGCACCATCCATTTCGGTTCCATGGTATATTCTTGTACGATCATCATCCTCTTCCTGTGTTTCATGAACTAAGAAATGTTCTGTTTTATCTCCTATTCTAAGAGTTCCACCACAATCATACATATCTATTTTAATAGCACCCTTTGTGCCCTGAATCAGTACATAGTGCTGTGGCCAGTGAAAAGCTGAACCATATTCAAGTAGAGCAAACTTCTTATTGGGGAATTCCAAATTTATAAAGAGCATATCATACTCATCACCAAATTCTTCACCCTGATGTGCCACATTTCCACCTGTCATTGTTAACTTTTCAGGCTCACCCATTATAAATTGAATACATTCAAGTTCATGTATATGATGCTACAAATGTCCACCTGATTTTTCACGAATTTTCTTCCAGCTTATACTCTCCTGCGGCTCTTCCCACCCATTTCTAGCTGAATGGCAGTACAAAACATCTCCTATTACCCCATCATTTATAAGCTTCTTCGCATATCTTACGCCTTTAAAAAAGTTCATAACATGTCCTGCCATAAATCTTACACCATGCTCCTCACAAGCCTTTACCATCTCATCACAATCACTGTATGATAATGCTATAGGCTTTTCACAGAATACATGTACCCCATGCTCTGCGGCCTTTATTACAGGTTCCTTATGTAGGTAATTCGGTGAAGCCACTATAACTGCATCTACATCTTCTCTACTATATAATGTATCCAGATCTGTCTCTACATCACAGTCTAATTTCTTAGCTATTTTATCTGCATTATCTGGGTCAAGCACTTCAACTATTCTTGCATTTTTCTGCTCATTCATTATTCTACCCAATTCTGCACCAAAATATCCTGTTCCTACAAGTACATATCCTATCCTGTCCATTTTCAAATAATCCTCCGATTTTATTTTACTGAGCCCTCTGTCATACCGCCGGCAATATATCTTTGTATGAATGTAAAGAATATTACAGATGGAATAACCACGATTGTAGATGCCGCCATCATACTTCCCCAGTCAAGAATTTCAGCACCTTGCAAAGACTTCAGACCTACTGAAACTGTCATTAAATTTGTACTGTTTATAAGAATTAATGAGTATAAAAACTCATTCCATGCATTAATAAATGTGTATATCGCTGTTGCTACTATTCCCTGTGCTACAGGAGGCAATACTATCTTAACAAATGTCACAAGCTTGTTTGCTCCATCAACTCTTGCAGCCTCCTCTATTCCAATAGGGACAGTCTTGAAAAATCCTACCAGCATCCACACTGCATATGGCACACTGAATGACAAATACACTATTATAAGTCCAACTCTCGTATTTGTAAGACCAATTTTTGCCATTACAAGTGAGTATGGTATTGCAAGCAGTATGGGTGGAAACATATAAGTTGTAACTAATACTCTTGACATAATATTCCCAAATTTCGGGAAAAATCTGACTATACCATAGGCTGCCATTGAAGATACCGTTATTGCAATTACTGTAGTTATCAAAGCTATTACAAGGCTATTTCCGATATTTACAGTAAAGCCCAGATTATCTATTACATTCTTATAATTAGCCAGTGTAAATTCCTTTGGTAAGAATGATGTAGGACTTGAAGTCAACTCTCCTGCCGCCTTTACCGAAGAAAGTATTACCCAAACCAGCGGAAAGAAAGCAATAACAGATAAAATAATAAGATATAAATGAAAAATAAATTTCCGATTTTAGATTTATTCTTTCCCATTATTACTTATCCTCCTTTTCCCATCTGTCTATAACCTTGAAATACAATGTACAAATAATTAATAAGAATATAAGTAGCAGCATTGTTACTGCTGATGATTTACCAAGTAGCTTAGTGCCCCAACCCATATTATAAGCATATATAGGTACTGTTGTTGTAGCATTTGCAGGTCCACCACCGGTTATTAAATAAATCAAATCAAAGTTGTTAAATACCCAGATCGTACGAAGCACTACAAGCAATCCTACAACCACCTTGATATGAGGCAATGTTATACTCTTAAACTGCTGCAATTTGCTTGCACCGTCAATTTGAGCAGCTTCATATTGATCGGTAGGTATGGTTTGAAGTGCTGAAAGTACATTTACCATAATCATAGGTGCACCAAACCATACATTTATAAATATCAGAGTTCCAAAAACCAGACCACCATCACTCAAAAATTGTGGCAACTCAGATGCCATTCCAAGATTTACAAGTAAGTTTGGAATAAATCCTGACACACCGTTTCAGATCCACTTCCAAGCAAGTGCTATTACTATTGATGGAAATGCCCATGGTATAATAAGCAATATTCTATAAATACCTTTAAATCTCTTTACCCTGTGTAATGCCAGTGCTGCAGTAAAACCTATAACTATCTGTCCTAGGAGAGAGCATATTGTCCACAGTATTGATATCAAAAATGCTTTATAAAAATTAGGATCTGACAGTATGGAAATATAATTCTTAAAACCTACAAATTTATAGCTTGGTTTAGTCAAATGCTTTGTAGTCAAACTAAAGTATGAGCTTGAAAATATAGGATAAACAAGCAAAGCTCCAACAATTATTAAAGCAGGTAGGACAAACAGCCATCTTGAATAGTTTGATTTTAATTTCTCTCTCATCAAGTTTTCCCCCTTTCCTCAAAAAATGCCCCATTGTCTAAACGGGGCATTTTCAAATTCGCTATTGAACTGAGTCAAATATCTCATTTAGTTTATCTTCTGCATTTTTAGCTGTGGTTTTTACATCAGTACCATTTGTTATAATATCCTGGAACATTCCTTCTATTACACCTTGAGATGTCAACAGACCTGCTTGTACGCTTGGACCATGCTCAAAGCCTATTGCTGTACCCATTTGTACTGCATTAGCAATAACTGCTTCCTCATTAGCAAACTTCTGTATAGTTTCATTAGACTTATATGCTTCTGAATCTGATATACCTGTTATTGCCGGAAGCATTCCAACTGGTGTTGCCGCTAAAAATTCTGTATATGTATCTGTATCGTATAATGTTTTCATAAATGCCTTGCATATTTCAGGATGCTCTGATTTTGCCCATACTACCATAGGTATATTTGAGGTTTCAGCACCGTAATCCGGATCATCCGACTTTATCTTAGGAAGTGGTGCACATGAAATCTGGTCTACTAAGTCCGGTGAATTAGTCTTTATACCTGAAATCTGGAATCCGCTGTTAAAATCAAAAGCTGTCTTACCCTGATAATATAAATTTGCCTGATCAAGCACTGCATAGTTTACAGAGTCCTGTGGAGAACAGTTTTTATAGATATCAAGCCAGAAGTTAATACCTTCTATAGCTTCATCACTTGTCAAATTGGCTTTCAAATCATCTGTCAAAAGGCTTCCACCTGCACTACGAACATAGAAGTTTAAAAATCTTGTAGCCATAAAATCATTTGATCCACATGGGAAAGAACATCCATATACACCATCCTTTGTAAGAACCTTTGCAGCTGTTGTAAATTCATCCCATATCTTTGGCACTTCAAGGTTTGCAGCTTCAAGAAGATCTTTCCTATACCACATAACCTGCGCATGTGAATATAATGGTATGGAATAGCAAACTCCGTCCTTTTCTCCCTCCAAAAGAGCTGTCTTTGCAAATTTATCTCTTCCTATTCCATCTATGAGATCATCTAAAGGTACTATAGCCTCTGAATCCATCATTTCAACCACATGACTTTGTAGTGCGGTACTCATATCAGGCACATTTCCGGAAGCAAGTCCTGTTGTCCACTTTGTATAAAAATCTCCCAATGAAAATGTTTCAATATTAATCTTAACTTTTGGGTTTTCTTTCATAAAATTATCAGCAGCCTTTTGTATAACCTCAAGCCTTGGTCCCTGTGTAAAAGAATGCCGGAAAGTAATTTCTCCATCCAACTCTTTTACTTCTTCAGTCTGACTGCTTGTATTTGATTTAGTTGTTTGCTGATTACCTCCACAATCCACTACTGATGATGTCAATAATACTGCTGTCCGCTCAAAAATCTCTTTTTCATATCTGCCTCCAATAAAATTGTATTTTTATCACAATATTAAATTATAATCCGTTCCTTTGTGATAAATGTTCTTGATGATGATATTATATTATATTTTTTAGTATATTTCTATAAAGTATACTCTCAATAATAGCATAATACACTTGTTAAAGAATCTTATTTATCTATATTCTAATTCTACTGTAATATTCTTACATCAAAATAAAACAGATATTTAAATGAAAATATCCAATAAAATATCTGTTTTTTTATAAATTATTTTGTTTTTTAGACTTAAAAATAGCACATCACACTTATACTATTCTTTTGCAGCTACTCTGTACTGTCTAGGGGTACATCCAAATGCCTCTTTAAACTCTCTAATAAAATAGTTAGGATCCTTGTAGCCTATATTATATGCAATCTCATTTATAGATGTATTACTTACCAATAGTTTTCTTGCAGCAGTTGTCAGCTTCAAATCCTTTATATATACCATAGGCGATTTTCCAACTTGTTCTTTAAATAGTGAACTGAATCTTTGCTTACTTAACTCTGCCATATCTGCCAGAATCTGAGGTGTATAATAATTACTCTTACATTAATTACCTTAAATATATCATAAAGAAACTTAATTTACTATGTAAAAATAGAGAAAACTCCAAATAAAATTGGAGTTTTTATTTATCTATTCAGCTTTAATCGCAGAACCGCAGTAATCACATTCACCAACTTCACCCTTTCTCAGTGTGTTAATTCCGCCACAACCGCTGCACTTAACTGTCACCATTTCTGTAGGGGTAGCCTGTATTGGTGTATTATAAGGAATATTTGCCCTTTGTTGTTGTACTGCAGCAGTATTCTGACGATTTAAAATTTTTATGCAATTTGAGTCCTTATCAATAAATGCATTGACAAAGAATTTTTTCTTAATCATTAACTCAAGATTTTTCCTTACAACATCCTCTGATGTACCAAGAGAAGCTGCAATATCCGGAATATATCCATCCGGATCATTAGAAACTGCCGAAACATATTTTTTAAACTCTTTTATTAATTTTGATTTTTTTCTTGAAAGTGTAAAGAGCCAAACTCCCAGAGCATCAAAAATCAGACAAAATACTAGAGCCTCTATTCCACCTGATGCTCGTGTATCCGCATCAAATATATATATTAGAGTATATAATCCAAAAAAAGCAAATATTGCTATTGCTACAATCATCTGTATAATACTCACAGTTTTATTTACTACTATTGCCACCTTAGATTTATTCATATCTCTTCTCCTCTATTTAAATTTATATTTTCCCTCTCTGCATTATCTGCGTCGCAATCTTCCTATTCGCAATTAATGTATTTAAATGTACTAATTTTTTATTCATCTTTTCATGTATTGCTTCTCTTCTATCACCTACCAAAATCTCAAGCTCTTCAACAGCTTTATCTATTTCAATATCTTCCGGAAGTTTTTTTGAATTGTATGTAAATCTCAAATCATCACTTAATTTCTTAATTGTTGATGAAAACTCTCTACACTCCGGATTATTTGCCAATTTATCTAAACGCCCAACTATTACCCCCATATCAGTCACAGCTCCCATTGTAGAAGCATTCGACTCAGCTATGCTGCTACCCGCAGTAACTGAAACCAAAATCATAATTATCGATATAGTAAGCAATACCAATTCAATGACTATAAAAGAGTTAGTAAACCATTTTAATACCATCATAAATATAATAGAAATCAAAATATTTATGCTTGAATAGGCAAGTATGATAAAATAAACAGCTGACCTTACTATTATCTGCTCACACTTTTTAGAGAGCCATTCTACAAATATTAAACCACCAAAAAATGCCATTTCTGACCATATGATTGCTGTAACTGCAAGACCTGTTACACCAAGCCAATCCTTAATAAATAGTAAGAGAATAATTATCGTAGCAATAATTGTAATAATACCGCTTATTAATATAGTTTTACTTCTTCTATACAATTCTATACCCCCTATAATCTTTCACCACACTCAGGGCAGAATTTACCATCTCCCTCAATTGGTGAATTACATTTTGGACAGCATCTGGTTAATATAGTTCCACATTCAGAGCAAAACTTAGACTTTGATGAAATCTCAGCACCGCAAATTGGACAAACTCTTGGCTTTTCATAGCCACAACTACTACATTTGCTTGCATCATCTGCTATATCATTCCCACATTTCGGACAGTGATTAATCTTCCTACCACATTCAGAGCAAAACTTTGTTGTATTAGTAATACTTCCTCCACAGGCACTGCAAACCAGGTCCCCTTCTTTATTTTTCTCCGGATTCTTTTCTGTATCAAATCCGCAACTACCACAAAATCTCTGTGTTTGAGGTATTCTGGCATGGCAACTTGGACATTCTTTTGCAGCATCTCTTTGGTTTCCGAGCTGTATTTCCTGTGCCATACTACCAAATCCGGCTCCAACACCTTGGCCCATCCCAAGTCCCATTCCAAGTCCCATTCCTGCACCCATTATTGGAGCAACATTTGATCCTGCATTTCTTGCAGCACCTTCAAGAGTATCAAATGATCTCTCCTGCTGATAGTTGTATCCAATAATATTCATCTCAGCTCTTTTAGAAAGAGCTTCCTTTAATTTCTTAACTGCACTGTCATCTTCAGGTACACTGATCTCATTCACATAAAATGAAACCAATTCAATGCCATAATCATCCATTACCGGCTGAATTCTATCTCTCATATGTGTAGACAATTCATCAATATATGCATTTATTTCTAAAATACTGATTTGCTTATGTACCAGATATGCCGAAATAGCATCTTTAACTTTGGTTACATATAGACTTCTAAAATATTTTGTAACAGTATTTTTGTCAAAAACTCTCATCATTGCCACAAGTTTGAGTAAAAACTTTTTTGAGTCTACAATATGTATACCGAAAGCACCATTTGAACGCACCGGGGCAAATATACCATATTTAGGATCTTGAATCTGTATTGGCGTAGGGGTTCCCCATTTGATATCCAAATTGTATGCTTTATTGATATACCATACCTCTGCAGTAAATGGGCTTCTACCACCAAATGGAAGATTTATTATCTTGTTTAAAAAGGGAATATTGGCAGTATCCAATGTATGTCTTCCACCTCCAAATACATCCAATGCTTTACCACTTTTTACAAGAATAGCTTCTTGCGTATCATTTACAATTAGCTGTGTCCATGTTCCCAATTCCTCACTTGGATACTTCCAAGCAAACACATCCGGGCCACCATTATATTTAACAACTTCAATTATTGCCATTTTCACCACCCAATTTATTCCATATTCAATATATTTTAACTGTAAAAGAACTTTTCACCTCGATATTATACTATATACTATTTATATAAATCAATATAAACAAAATTTATATCATAACACATATGTATTCAATTTTTAAAATTATATTCTTATTTATATCTTATTTATTTTTAAAATAATACAATATAAAACATATATAAATAGATTTAAACACTCTTCTGCTATAGTTGTATACAAAACATATGAAACCATATTCATTCTTTACTGGACTAAATTATAATATCAATGTATACTTTACTAAGCGATATCTACTAATCTATAGTGATATCTATCTGAAAGGAGTTTTTATGGATATACCTTATAAAATTTATTTAGAAGAAAATGAAATGCCGAAATATTGGTACAATGTAAGAGCAGATATGAAAAACAAACCTGCTCCACTATTAAATCCCGGAACACATAAGCCTGTAACTTTTGAAGAATTATCACATGTATTCTGTGATGAACTAGTTAAACAGGAGCTTGATGACACAACTGCTTATTTTGAAATACCGGAAGAAATAAGAGCTTTCTACAGAATGTATAGACCTGCTCCACTTGTTAGAGCATACTGTCTTGAAGAAAAGCTTGGCACACCTGCAAAAATTTATTACAAATTTGAGGGAAATAATACCAGCGGAAGCCATAAGCTAAATTCCGCTATTGCACAAGCGTACTATGCTAAAGAGCAGGGACTAAAGGGTGTTACTACAGAGACAGGTGCCGGACAGTGGGGTACTGCCCTGTCTATGGCATGTGCATACTTTGGCTTAGACTGCAAGGTATACATGGTTAAAGTATCTTATGAGCAAAAGCCTTTTAGACGTGAGGTTATGAGAACATATGGTGCTACTGTTACACCTTCACCTTCTATGGAAACAGAAGTAGGAAGAAGGATCTTAGAAAGACATCCGGGTACTACAGGAAGCCTTGGTTGTGCAATATCAGAGGCTGTAGAAAAAGCTACTACTACCGAAGGGTATAGATATGTTCTTGGTAGCGTGTTAAATCAGGTTTTATTACATCAGTCAATTATCGGTCTTGAGACAAAAGCTGCTCTTGATAAGTACAATATCAAACCCGATATTATTATAGGATGTGCCGGTGGCGGTTCAAACCTTGGAGGTCTTATATCTCCATTTATGGGTGAAAAGTTAAGAGGTGAAAGTGATGTAAGAATCATTGCTATAGAGCCTGCATCTTGCCCAAGCTTTACAAGAGGAACATTTGCCTATGACTTCTGTGATACAGGTATGATGACACCTCTTGCAAAGATGTACACTTTGGGTAGTGATTTCATTCCTTCTCCAAGCCATGCAGGAGGTCTAAGATATCATGGTATGAGTTCTACTCTTTCACAACTTTACCATGACGGATATATGGAGGCTGCTTCAGTAAATCAGACTGATGTATTTAAGGCTGCTGAGTATTTTGCAAGAACTGAGGGAATCCTCCCTGCACCTGAGAGCTCACATGCTATCTATGCTGCTATAGAGGAAGCGAAGAAATGTAAAGAAACCGGTGAAGAAAAAACTATTGTATTCGGACTTACCGGAACAGGATATTTTGATATGGTGGCTTATGAAAAGTTCCATGACGGAAAAATGGATGACACTGTACCAACAGATGAGGAGCTAAAGAAATATGCAGATATGCTGCCAAAAGTAGAATAATATAAATTAAAAGGGCTTTATTCCATAATGACAAGTACTATGGAATAAAGCTCAATTTTATTTACTTTCTATTAAATAATATATAGCACCTATAAGGCCTGCGTCATTTCCAAGTTTTGCAGGTACTATCTCAAGTCCTTCCGAGAATCTTGGCATTACTTTTTCATGCACTTTTTTACTAAGACTTTCAATAAACTCTTTTCTACCACTCACTCCACCGCCTATAATGACTTTCTCAGGATTAAAGATATGTACAAGTGATATAATTCCAAGTGAAATATCTTCCACCCACTCATCCACTATTTGAGGAATTACAATATTTTCATTTATTGCATCAAATATCTTTCTGCCATTGATATTATCATTAAATTCCTCTGAAAATGTTGTCGGATCTTTTTCTTTTGCAGCTGCAACCTTTCTTACAAGTGCTGTGGTAGAAGCATATCTTTCCATACAACCCACATTTCCACATGAACAACTCTCTCCACTTCCATGTATTACTATATGTCCTATCTCTCCTGCCAATCCTCTTTTTCCTAGTAAGATCTTATCGTCAACTATAATGCCGCCACCAACTCCAGTGCCAATGGTTATAGCCACTATATTCTTATATCCTACTCCTGCACCCATCCATTTCTCGCCAAGAGCTGCACTGTTTGCATCATTTATAACTATAGTTTTGATAGAGTACTTCTTTTCAAAACTTTCCTTTATCTTTGATCCGACCCAGTTCTTTATATGTCCGGCACTACCTATTACTTCGCCTTTCTCAGAATCTATCTGTCCTGTGGCTGATATTCCAATACCTGATATTTCAGCAATATCAAGACCGCTTGAAGCCACAAAATAATCTGTTTTATCCAGAACAGTTTCCAGTATGGGCGTATCATATCCATCAAATGATACTGAGAACTCATCTCTGTGTAGTATATTCCCATTCTCATCAACTATGCCAAACTTTGCAGCAGTACCACCTATATCAATACCTAAATATACTTTATTCATCATAGAAATTTCTTTTTAGCATCAACTATCATCTTAGCAGCTGATTTTGCAATCTCTTTATCATCATCTGTCAATGCAACCAAAGGCTTTCTAACGCTACCTATATCAAGTCCCTCATTGATTCTAAGTACTTCCTTAATCATAGCATACATATTTCCATGTCCTGAAGTAAGAGCCGCAATAATATCATTTACACAATACTGAATCTCATTAGCAATCTTCATATCCCCACTGTTTATACATTCATCCATAGCAAGGAAAAGTTCCGGCATTGCACCATATGTTCCACCTATACCTGCCTTTGCACCTATTACTCTGCCTGAAACAAACTGCTCATCCGGACCGTTAAATACTATATAGTCATCACCGCCATCTCTAACAAAGCCCTGAATATCAAATACCGGCATTGAAGAATTCTTTACGCCTATAACATTCTTATTCTCTCTCATCTTTGCATAGAGCCCTCTGCTTAAAGCCACACCTGCAAGCTGTGGAATGTTATAAATAATAAAATCGGTATTTGGAGCTGCACTACTGTAGTCGTTCCAGTACTCTGCAATAGCGTATTCCGGAAGCTTGAAATATATGGGTGGAATAGCAGCGATTGCATCTACTTTCAGACCCTCAGCATGAGCTGCAAGTTCCATACCGTCTTTTGTATTATTACATGCAATGTGATTTATTATAGTAAGATCTCCCTTAGCCTTCATTACATTCTCAAGCACAACTTTTCTGTCTTCAACACTCTGGTATATACATTCACCCGAAGAACCGTTGACATATACTCCTCTTACCTTTTTATCAACAAAGTATTCTGTAAGCGCTCTCACTCTTTCCGGACTGATCTCTCCATTGTCATCATAACAAGCATAAAATGCCGGAATGACCCCCTTATATTTATCTAAGTTTCTCATAGCTCCTCCTTATATAGAGATAATTTATATGCTAAGAATAACACTCATTGAATAGTTTTTCAATATCAAAAATTATTTTGAAACTATTTTCTATGCTTTCTATGCTTTGTTATTTTTGCCAAAAATCTTCTAAATTGAAATGTCAATAATAAATAAAAATATTTAAAATTATAATTTTAATCCAAATCCTAACTCATAGTAATTTCCTGCATTGTCTCTATATGCATATGCCTTTCCGTTTTCATCCTTCATACTTTCAGGCATATATTTATCCTTATCATATCCCGGTACATCATTCGGACTTATGCATACTCCATTCTTATCTACAGTAATCACTTCATCTCCCCTTGGCAATGTAAGTGGAAGCTTGGCTATAGGTGAAAAATCTCCAAATATAACATCCACAACAGCCTCATCATAAGTATCAAATCCTGCACAGAGTGCATCCACATAAGGCTCGAACTCCCCCAAAAGCCATGGCAGCGATATATTTATATTTCCGACTACCTTACCGCCATTCTTATGAAGTATCTCATATATCTCTTTTATCCTCTTTGCATTTGCAACAGTGGTTTCCTCATGTGTTTCTTCCATAGGAAGCCCGTCTTCACTTACATTACAAACCGTTTTGCTATCACATATATCCAGCTCCAAATATCCCTTTGTTGCATTGAAATACTCTCCTGAAGTTGGATTTACAAGCAATATTGCAATATCTGCATCCTTAAATTCCTCTACTATATTAAGCTTATCCAAAAAGAGTTTTCTAAGCTTTTCGCTTCTTTCATTTGCCTGCTCTACATTTTTATTAAAGCATTCTATATAGACCTTCACATCTTTCTTTAAAGGAAGAATTCCGTCATTCTTTAATAAAACCACACTCTTTCTATGAGCAAGCTCTGAGACTTCTCTATCCTTCTTATCATTTATGATCTCTTCAGCTATTTTAGGATCTCTGTATGGATTATCAAATATTCCAAGTGCAAACATCTCTGTTAATGTCCTTGTTATTGCCTTATCAAGTGCTGCTTCACTCAGTGTAATATCAGCCTTTGTAAAGCCTTCTGGTATATCATGACTCTCATAATAGTCATTGCTCGCCCTGTCAATGGCTTCTTTTGTTTCTTTTACATCAAATAAACCACTTATAAGATCCACCTCACCATTGTTTATGGCAAAGGCAATTCTTTCAGCTGTATCAAGAGCCTCAACCCCCCAACACATATTGTGGACTATACCTGTATCTGAATTTATATAACCTTTAAATCCAAGCTGTTCTTTCAAAAGTTTCTTTATAAAGTAATCATTATAGGCAAATCCCAGAGGTTTCATCTCTATATCATTGCCACAAAGGTCTTTTTGGCTTGCACTCTTATCACTTGCAGGCTTGGCATAGTATGGCATTATAGATGAAACATTCTTTGCTATAGCAGCCTCAAATGCCGGAAGATGATAATCTCTTAAGCTGTTTTCTGTAGCGTATACATTCCATTGCCCTGCCTTATAATGTGGATCAAAACCGTTCTCTCTGGCACCTCCACCCGGAAAATGCTTTACAGTCATAGCCACTCCGTCAGTAGTAACTCCTTTATCACTTCCCTGAACCAATGGTACAAGCTTTTCAAATATATCTCTTATAAGTTTGGGATCCTCGCCGAATGTACCATAGGATCTTTGCCATCTTGGATCTGTAAGTACATCAGCCATATACATATAGCCTTTTTTGATACCTGTCGCATCCCATTCTTTTCTTATGGTATTTCCGAATTCTTCTATAACTCCAAGTCCCTCACCCTTTGCAATAGCTGCAATACCAAGAGTTCCCGGCCAGGTTGCAAACACACCTGTAGCATCATTCATTCCGAATATGGTCTCGCCATTTTCATTTCTTGAGTTTGAGATTATTTCAACCGGAACAAAATGCTCACATTCCTCAGCCTTTGCATTTAACTGATTTACCCAGTCTACAAGATCTTTAGGACTTGGATTCTTTCTGAATATAAGATGTCTTGCAAACCATTCCTTAATGGCAACAGATGTACTTGGCAGATTTTGTATGCCGAAGATTGTCTTAGCATTTACAAGCTCTCCCTCATCCAATACTCCTGATTCGTCAAGCTTACTCTTATCTTCCTGATCAATTCCCATTCTCCAATCACTTGCAAAAAGCAAACCTATCTTCTCATCTGTGCTTAGTACCTTCACATAACTTTCTGCCCTTTGAATTGGAGACTTTCTCCAGTCATCAAAGTCTTTAAACACTCCTGAGCCGTCTATATCCTTAAAATACAATCCGTCAATTTCCAGTATTTTTCGATCACAACTACCGATGGTTGCACCGTTTTTATTCTCAAAAAGCTTTACTCTATCTGATGCCTTTACTGCCATTTATTTTGCCACTCACTTTCCTTAAAACCTACAAAAGCAAAATCATCTCCCAAAACTATAGGTCTTTTTATGAGCATTCCATTTTCTGAAAGCAATTTGAGCTTTTCATCATCACTCATAGTATCCATTTTTTCTTTGATATTAAGTTCCCTATATAGCATACCGCTGGTATTAAAAAGCTTCTTTATAGGAATACCTGAATACTCTAAAACCTTCTTTAACTCTTCCACACTTGGAGTATCCTCCACTATATTCTTCTCTGTAAAATCTACATTTCTATCTCTCAACCACTTTCTAGCCTTCACACAGGTGGAACATTTTGGATAATGAAATACTAACATAAAACCTCCTCTAATTATCTAATCTTTCATAGTTTGCAAAATCAAAGTACGCCCTATTCTCAGAATCAAAATGATTTGATGTGGCATACATTCCAATATATGTACCGGTAAATCCCTCATTTGCTATGGAGCTAAGCACTTTCAGATCTGCATTCTCATATATCACATTATAGGTTTTACCATCGATACTGTAATAAAAACTATAGCCGGCCTCACTACCAACTACTTTAAAATAAAGCTCACCTACATACTCATTTATATAGGCTCTGGCAATCACTGATAACTTCTTATTCTTTGTCCTTCTAAGCTCAAGCTTTTTCTTTCCCAAGACATTTAACAATGTGAATGTATAGTGGTATCTGTCATCCTGTACCAAAGCAATACCGGCCTCCTCCTGATTTTTTGGCTCAAACTCCATCTTTGTATTAAACATAAAGTTCAGATGCTGCTGTCTTCTCCCAATAAATGCCGGAGTGGCTATCTCTTCCAAATTCTCATTTTTACAATGTAATGAGAGATAGCCTTTTTTATCTGCTATAGAATAGTACTCCTTTGACAATGGATGAATACTGTTCCATATAAATCTAAGCTTCTCAGAGTCAAAACTGTCAAATCCTGAAGCTACATCAGCATTAAATCTTTTTAAATTAGGAGCTTTTTCTATTTTATTCACCAACCCATTTTCATTGTTTACTCTTGGCCATCCATCATTTTCCCATATCATCGGTATAAGGAAAGTCTCCCTGCCAAGGTTAAAATGAGTATCTCCATAAGGTCTTACCCCCAGTAAAACCATCCAAAGATCACCATTGTCATCCTCTATAAGATCCCCATGTCCTACCACAGAGATTTCTCTTTGCAGGCTCAAATATCTATGGGTAACTATAGGATTCCTGTCACATGGCTCATACGGTCCAAAAATATCCTTTGATCTTGATATCATAACTGAATGATTTGTAAAAGTGCCTCCCTCAGCGACCATCAAATAATAATAACTATCTCTAAAATATATATGTGGAGCTTCTATCCATTTTGAGTGTGTATCTTTTCCGTTCCATATAATTTTTCTCTCACCTATAAACTGAAAACTTTCCTTGTCAAGTTCGCAGATATATATGCCATGGTGACCCTCATATTCAGGGCTTTCAACTATAAAATTTCCGGTATAATAAAGTCTGCCGTCAGCATCAAAAAATAAACTCGGATCTATACCGTCCGCACCCTCTATAAAAACAGGATCTGACCATTCTCCTGCCGGATCTTTGGCAGTAATAATAAAGTTATCTCTATATACTTCCCTACCTCCGGAAACAAATGTATTTATAATATAAAACATACCTTTATGATATCTTATAGTAGGAGCCCAAAGTCCCAAAGATGTTTCCACATTTTTATAATCTATTTGTTCTTCTCTTGAAATTCCATGTCCTATCTGTTCCCAATGTACCAAATCCTTACTATGAAATATCGGCAAACCCGGAAAATATACAAATGAAGATGTTACCAGATAATAGTCTTCATTCACCTTACATATAGACGGATCCGGATAAAATCCCGGTAATATAGGGTTCTCAAAAAGCATGTCCCCTCCTTTACTTATCATTGCTTATTTAAAAAATTTGAATTAAAATGGTATCTGTATTATACAAAATTTCCGAAATAATTTAAATGATTCAGTGGTGATTTATGATAGAAATACTTGAAGGAACACATGAAATAATAGATTTTAAAAGTCCACTTGGTATACGACTTTTTAATAATGGGGAATATGAAGATTATCCGGAGCATTGGCATACTGCTATTGAGATAATAATGCCTATAAAAAACGGATATCAAGTGTTTATAGGCAATAATAAATTCCATCTCAATGAAGGAGATATATTTATTATAAACTCAGGTGTTCTACATTCCCTAAAAGCTCCAAATACCGGTGAAAGAATAATTCTCCAGTTCAGTGACTATATTTTATATTCTATAAAGGGAATGGAGACATTGCTCACTCTTCTACCTGAGTATATTTTTATAAGTGAAAACAATGATGAAGACAGAATATACAGCTTTATAAAAAAACATATGGATGCTATCGCTGTAGAATACGATCAACAAAAATCATTTTTTGAAGCATCAATATATGCTTGCATTATTGAGATTTTTGTTTATTTAGGCAGAAATGCTATATGGGGCAGGACTATCACAAAGATGCCTGTATATAATAATCCTTCAAAGAAAAAAGAATATATGGAAACAATAATGACTGCTTGTAACTATATCAATGAAAACTTCACAAAAGCTATTTCTTTAGATGACGCAGCAGATATAACCGGTTTTTCAAAATTTCATTTTTCCAGAATATTTAAGCAATGTATGAACATGACATTTTATGAATATTTAAATAACAAGAGGGTATCAAAGGCTGAGGAACTTTTGGCAAAATCTGAATACACAGTGCTGGATATTGCATTAAGTTCCGGTTTTTCCTCACTCAGTGCCTTTAACAGAACTTTTAAATCATTAAAGAACTGTTCTCCCTCGGAATACAGAAAAAAAGAAGATAGCAGAAAGTTTTAAAGAGCCTTGCAGGAGATACTCCTGCAAGACTCTTTTTTTAATCTACAGCTACCGGATACTCGTTACAAAGCAATCTGTAAGGTTCTTCATCCTCTTCTATCTTTGGGAATCTGCCTATATCTTCATAGAACCTGTTATCTATATTATCATCATTACACTGTGATACCTCACCTATAAGCACACTTCCACTTCCTTCTTCCACATGAAATTCATGGTACTGATGCGGCCATATGGTGATACTCTCTCCAGGTAAAAGCTTTACCATGCTTCCGGCCTTTACATAATAAGACCTCCCATCAGAGTTTATAAGTACATCAGAATCACTCAGTCCACCCTTACCATCATCATTATACACCTTAATCAAAAGAGTTCCTCCGCCTCTATTTATGATATCCTCTGATTTGAACCAATGGAAATGCATAGGTGCCATCATATTATCTCTAAGAAACAATAGTTTTTCTGCATAAACCTTTTTATATTTATCATTATTCCTATTGCCATTTCTGATAGTAATAAGGCCAAAACCTATCTTATCAAAATCTCCCAAACCAAAATCTGTAATATCCCATCCTAACATATTGTCACGAATCTCATCATATTCATGGCCCTTACTCTTCCAATCATTTGGAGTCCAGTTACAAAATGGAGGCAAGTGAAAGCCATTTTGTCTTATTAATTCCTCCATTTCTCTTATAATGCTGTTGATTTGTGATCTCTTCATTCTTTTCCCCTCTCTTGTAATAAATATTTACTCATTTCTCTTTGTAAGATTCTAAGTGCATTTTCTATATCATCTTCCAAAGTCAATTTTGAAATTTTTGCATCAGCCAATGATATTGCTCCTTCATACCCACTAAATTTAGGCTTACCACTGCCATTTTCCAATATGTGGCAGATCAACTTTGAGTCTATGATATCTTCATCCTCTTTGAAAATATTTTCCGATTCCTTGCTTTCCATCACTTCCTTAAGTACAGATGCTACCGGCATATCATTGTATAATGCCTGCTGTATCTGTGTATCATAGGTAAGAGTCTTTAAAAACTCCCATGCAAGTCTCTTCTTTTTAGATTTTGAGCTTATTCCAATATCCAAACTGTCGATCATACTCACATTATTACCGGATTTACCTGCCGGCATAGGTATACAGTCCCATGCAAAACCGGTATATTTTTTTATCTTATACGGATAAGACTTATATGTCCTGTACTCTGCAAGAGACATCTGACTAAATGCTACATTTCCGCTGTCAAACTCCTCTTTTGTTATATTATGATTCCCATTAAGCGATTCCAGGCTCTTAACAAATCTTATTGACTCAGCAAGTTTCTCATCATTAAAATATGATTTCTTACCATCTTTTGAAAACAGCATTACATCATTTGAGAGTGCCGCATTTATCCAGTCATATTTATATATACCAAAATAGTCTGGGCTTCCATCCAGATTCCTATCCAAAGTTATCATCCTACAAGCTCTATAAAAATCATCGAAGGTATAGTCATTCTTTGGTATATCCAAGTGAAAGTTTTCAAGTAATGTTCTGTTTACAAACATAAGAGTCGGCATAGCTTCATAGGGCAACGCGTATCTATGCCCCGCAAAAACTCCTGAATTTGCAATTTCTGTGTAATACTTGTGTATATCAAAATCATTATCTTCAAGTACATACTTATCCAGTTTCTCTATAATTCCAAGGTTTACATATTTCTCAAAGTCTTCATCAAGCACCATAAATATATCCGGCATATTATCCTTTAAAATTCTCTCAGACATCCACTCACTATAGTCATCCTTAGTTATGCCGCTGACATATTTAATCTTTACTCCCTTGTGTTCCTTTTCAAACTTTTCTATAGCTTTATCAATTACTGAATAGCTCTCCTGTACAGCTACCCCCCAGTTACTTCCATTAAACATTGCAAATTCTATAACTGTTTCCTTAGGTATGCATTCATAGAAAAACAGGCATAATAAAAATATTATCGCTATTATTACTATAGCCGATTTTATTCTGCTTTTTTTCACAGTTCACCTCTGCCCACAGCCCATATTGCCAGCTGTGTTCTGTCTCTAAGCTCCAATTTATCCAATATTGTTGATAGATAATTTCTTACAGTTCCTTCCGAAAAATTCAGTTCTTTTGCAATTTCCTTATTGCTCTTGCCCTTAGCCACCTCTTCTATTATAACCCATTCATTTTTGGTAATGGTTCTTACATTCTCTGACGGTACATGTATATTTTCATTATTTACTGCAAGCTTTGAGAAAAATTTCAAAACTTTTGAAGCTATATCCGGATTTATCATTGCCTGCCCATGATATACTGTATTTATAGCCTCCACCAGGCTGTCCATACTTATACCCTTTAAAAGATAGCCACTTGCACCATACTTTAGAGCATTAAATACATATTCATCATCATCAAATGTAGTAAGTATGATGATTTTTATATCAGGATATCCCTCTTTTATTATTTTTGTACATGATACTCCGTCAAGTCTTGGCATTCTAATATCAAGCAGTATTATATCCGGTCTATTTTCTCTTACACTTCGTATAACTTCCAAACCGTCTGCAACTGCATCCGTCACTTCAATATCCGGCTTACTGTCAAGGATTATCTTTAAGCTTTCTCGTATTAATTCCTGATCATCTGCAATTAAAACCTTAACCATATTCCTCTCCCCATCTTATCGGTATCATAGCTTCCACTCTAAATCCATTATCACTACTAAAGTTTACCTGACCTTTTAGCATGTTCACTCTTTCTCTGATATGTCTAAGTCCAAAGCCTGCCTCTATATTTTCACATCCAACTCCGTCATCACATATTAAAAGTCCTATACTTCCATATCCTTTCTTTATAGAAACATCTATATTTTTTGCCTTACCATGTCTTATAGAATTTGTTAGACTCTCCTGTACAATTCTATATATTGCCATTTCTTCATCTTCATCAAACTTTAAATCACCGGCATCACAATTAAACACAATATTTACATTTGCAATTTTTATAGTGTTTTCTACTAACTCCTCTATAGCATTTTTTAGATTTAACCTCTGTGGAGCATCAGGCCTCAATGAACTTACACTCATTCTTATATCCTGTATACCTTTTCTACTCACTCTTGAGAGTAGATCCAGTTGATTTCTTAGTGGAGTTTCTTTATTTCCTGCCAATGCTATGCAAGCATCTATACCTGCAGCCAAACCTGTAAGAGTATGTCCCAAGGTATCATGTATCTCTCTGGCAATACGATTTCTCTCCTTTATTTCTGCCAATCTGGCATTATCCATCAAAGATCTTTCAAGCTCTTCATTTGTCCTTTGTAAATCCTGATTTGCTACCTCAAGTCTTTTATTCAATTCCAGATTTTTCTCTATTATCTCCTCCTTACTCACTATTATAATGATACAGCACAGTATAAAACATACAACTGTCATTAGATTAAGTACATTGTAAATAAAAAAAATCAATGTTTGTAGGTTTTGGCTGCATACAGCTATATAAGATGAAATATCATATACTCTTATAAAGATCTTCACAAGTTCATGTGTTGTAAATAAATAGCTTAAAGCTGCAATAATTACCACTATAGGCATATATTTATTCCTTACCGAATAAATCAGTGCGTTTGCAAAAGTCCAAAGTAATATGCCATTATAATTAAAATTCAACAGTATTATACATATCAACTCCAATACAAACTCTATAACAAATGTTGCTGATATTATACTTGTATCATTTGCAATACTACTATTTCTAATACAAAAGGTTGATATAAAACATATCGAAGATATGATAGTAAATATAAATATATAAAATGTATTTCCCGGAACATTAACTGCATTTGATAAAAATATCTTAGCCTCATGTACACTTATAATTCTTTCGGTCACTATCCATATAAATCCTGAGATCAAAATCATTGCCGAAAGAGATATTCCAAGCATCAATTCCAGTATTGTATTTATTCTCAAATATCCTATACTTTTCATATTTATTGCCACTTCGATATATCAAATCTACTTATATTGCCGGCATTTATCAAATCAACTTTTATATAAATATCCTGTTCCACTTTCTTACCTTCTAGATAATCATATGCAACTCTTGCAGCTTCTCTCCCCATATATATTGGATGCTGTGCTACTGTTGCTGTAAACAGACCCTGCTTTATAAGCTCCTTTGCATCCGGAGAACCGTCTACACCATAGATCAAAACTCTCTTTTCACTCTTTTCTCTTAATGCTGCAAGTGCTCCTATAGCTGTGGGATCATTTAGCCCAAATATAACATCAAATTCCTTATTGTTTTTTTCCAGGTATTCACTCATGGTATCATTCACTGTTTCTATTTCACTGACACCGTCTATCTCATCAACTATTTCATATCTTGAATCATTTGCTATGGTATCCATAAACCCTTTTCTTCTTTGAACCATTGATGAAGCAATCAGATTTTCAACAACAAGTATATTAGCACCCTCAGGCATTTTTCTTATCAAATCCTTTGCCAATAATACGCCTGCCTCATAATTATTTGACTGAATCGTACTTATTACTCCCACTCTATCATCCACATCAGTATCCAGCAGTATAACCGGTACACCTCTTTTCTTGCATTCTGTTAAAGCACTTTCGATACCGCTTCTATCTACAGCATTTACAAATAAGATATCGATGCCTTCATTGAGCATATCTATGATCTGTGCATTCTGTCTCTCCTGACTTTGTGCCGGATCTCTAGTTATAAGTATATCACCATTTGCTTCAATAGTATCTCTAATATTTTCATTAAGAACATTGAAGTATGGATTATTCATTGTCATATAAGTTGAGCCAAAGACAACCTTCTTATCATTATTCCTTGACTTTAGCAAAACTATAAATAAACACAATAAAAAAACATATGCTAAGAGCATAAAAAATGCCCTTAGCCTGTTTTTGTCAATTATTTTCATTATTTACTCTTTTTTAAATTTCTAATATAGTCGATAAATACTGCCAATAGTATAACGATACCTTTTACAACTGTCTGCCAGAAAGAATTTACATTCATAAGGTTAAGTCCATTACTAAGAATTCCTATAATTAGGGCACCTATCAATGTACCTCCAAGTTTTCCATATCCACCTGACATAGATGTTCCACCTACTACTACCGCAGCTATGGCATCCATCTCAGCACCATCGCCTGCTGTAGGCTGTCCTGAGTACATACGTGAAGCTAAGATAACTCCTGCAAGTCCTGCCATAAGTCCTGAATAAGTATACACCATGAATTTTACTTTTGAAACACTTATGCCTGAAAATCTGGCTGCAAGTGTATTTCCACCGACTGCATATATATATCTACCTATTTTTGTTCTATTCATTATAAGGACTGAAACTATAAAGATTATTATCATTATGATAACGGGTACCGGAAAAATTCCTACATATCCTGCACCTATCCATTGCCATTCCTTAGATACTACTCGTACCGGTGAACCTCCAGTATACACACCTGCAAGTCCTCTGGCAATATTCATTGTAGCCAATGTCACGATAAATGGAGGTATAGTAGTTCTTGAAATAACAAAACCATTGAATGCACCTATTATAAGTCCTATGAGTATTCCTATAATCATTGCCAAATGTATACTCATACCATATCTGGACACACATCCTGCAGCAAATACACCTGAAAGTGCTATTACTGAACCTACCGACAAATCAATACCTCCAAGTATGATTACCATAGTCATTCCACATGCAAGGAGCATATTTGTAGAAATCTGTCTAAGTACATTAAAAACATTCTTTGCTGTAGGGAATGAGCTGCTTGTAGCAGGAAATACTGTAAGGAATATTGCCAGCACCAGCAATGCGATAATGATTCCCATATTCTCTTTGAAAAAATTTAAAGCCTTGATATTATTCGATTTTTTCACTTTTTACCTCCATCATATAGCTGCTAATGCCATAATACTTTCCTGTGATATTTCTTCGTGATTTATACAACCTCTTATTGTTCCTGCTCCCATAACATATACTCTGTCACTCATATTTATTATTTCAGGCAATTCTGAGGATATCATTATGATTGAAACTCCTTTTTTTACCAAATCATTCATTATCTTATATATTTCAGATTTTGCACCCACATCTATTCCTCTTGTAGGCTCATCTAAAATAAGAATCTTGGGATTTGTGGCCAACCATCTTCCAATCATAACCTTCTGTTGATTTCCTCCTGAAAGATTAGAGATTATCTGCTCTTGTGAAGGTGTCTTGGTTGCCATCATATCTATATATTTCTTAGTTATCTCAACCTCTTTTTTAGAATCTACCTTTAAATTCTTTATAAAATCATCCAATACTTCAATAGTGGTATTATATTTTATATCCTGTAGCAAATAGAGTCCCTGTTCTTTTCTGCTCTCAGGTACCAAAGCCAGACCATTCTTTATGGCATCTTTCGGCTCTTTTATACTTACTTTCTTTCCCTCAATATATATATCACCTGACACATCTTTTGAGAGTCCGAATATGGCCTGCATAGCTTCACTTCTTCCTGCACCTACAAGTCCTGCAAAACCGATTATCTCACCTTTTCTAAGTTCAAAGCTGACTTCTTTTACTTTATCACCATCTTTTAGATTTTCTACTTTAAGTATAACCTCATCTGTAGGCAAAAAGTCTCTTACATAGTAGTTTGTCAAAGTTCTTCCAACCATCATGGCTATAAGCTCATCCTTATTGGTTTCCTTAACTACCTTTGTTCCAACATATTCACCATCTCTCATTACAGTTACTCTATCACATATTTCCTCAAGCTCACTCATCTTATGTGATATATAGATAATACCTACGCCCTTCTTAGTCAAATCTCTCATAATATTAAAAAGATTTTCTACCTCTCTATCACTTATAGAAGATGTCGGCTCGTCCATAACCAATATCTTTGCGTTAACTGATACAGCCTTTGTTATCTCAACCATTTGCTGCTTAGCTATAGGCAAATTCATGACCAATTCTCTTGCATCTATATCCATACCCAGATCATCTAAAATCTTTTGGGCATCTTTTTCCATTTTAGAAATATTTACAGTGAAGCCCTTACCGGATTCCCTGCCCAGATATATATTTTCTGCCACCGTCATATATGGCACTAATACCAACTCCTGATGTATTATAGAAATATTGTTTCTTGAAGCATCATGTACTGATTCTATAGATACTTTCTTTCCTTCTATCTCTATTTCTCCTTCATCGAGGCTGTATATTCCACCAAGTACTTTTATCAATGTGCTTTTTCCTGCACCATTTTCTCCCAACAGTGCATGTACTTCTCCTGCCCTCAATTCAAGGTTTACTTTATCTAAGGCTTTAACTCCGGGGAAGCTCTTAGATATATTTTTCATTCTCAATAAAATATTGTCTGCCACTGTTTCACCTGCTCTTATTCTCTAAATAAGGCATCCCTTAGGATGCCTAAAATTTTATTATATTAATAATAGTATTTTACAAGTACTGCGATTGCTTACTGCCAACCGTCTGTTCCGTACTGTGCTACATTGTCTGATGTGATAAGGAATGTTTCTACAGGATATCTCTCATCAACCTGCTTTCCCTCAACATAATCATACATAATCTTAACTGCCTGCTCTGCAATAGAAACCGGAGACTGAGCACCACTACCCTCTATTAAAGAATTACCTGATGCAAGCTCTGACTTGATATCCGGTGAACCGTCAACACCATAAATTAAACAGTCCTTAATACCTGCTGCATTTGCTGCTGCCAAAGCTCCTAAAGCTGTCGGATCATTTCCACCAAATATAGCAACTACATCAGGATTTGACTGTAAAAGATCCTCTGCAATACCCATTGCTACCTGAAGATTTCCCTTTGCATCCTGCTGTGCCACTACTTCAAATCCATGGTCTTTTATAGCATCCATAAATCCATTTGTTCTATCTACAACTGACTGCATAGTAGGTGAATCAAGAACTATGATCTTTCCACCATTAGGTACCTTCTTAACAAGATCCTCTCCTACAACCTTTCCTGCATTGTAGTTATCTGATCCTGTGTATGATACTAAATAAGACATATCTCCTACTTCTGTATCAAATCCTACCATAGGTACTCCGGCTTCCTTTGCAAGATCAAGTGCAGGAATGATTCCCTGTGCATCAACAGGATTCATAAACAATCCATCAAGATTCTGTGAAAGCATATCCTCAACCTGTGAAATTTGCTTTGTAACATCATTTCCGGGATCTGTAACGATAAGCTCATCTCCATTAGCCTCTACCAATTCCTTAATCTTGCCCTGAATGGTAACGAAGAATGGATTTGTTCCATCCATACATGTATATCCAAATTTATAATGCTTCTTTTCACCGCTCTGTGCTGTTGTAGCAGCCTCTTTGCTTTCTCCCTCAGATGTGGTCTTTGTCTCTCCACCACCACATGCTACTAAACTTCCTGCCATTAACAGTGCCATTGCACCTGCCATTAACTTTCTTCTCATAAATCCTCCTCTTTTTACCCCTTGGGGTGATGATGTAATAATACCAATATTCAAATTGTTTAATAATTGTTTTTTGTAATAATTATAATATGACAAATGTCAGTTGACTAATTTAAAACTTATTACTTATCTTTCATAAACTTACTTTATTATTTCTAAATACTCTTATTGCATCCCTATAAGTCTCCTTCATGCTCTCTCTTGCAGTTACAAATACATCATGTGAATACAGATTTCCATTTGTTTCTGCCGCCATTTTTCTTATAGCATCTCCCGCAAACTTTGCAGCATAAGTGTAGAAGTTGATTTTTCTTACACCACAATCTATACATTTTCTAAAGTCATCATCACTAATTCCTGAGCCACCATGCATTACCACAGGAACGTCCGTAAGTTCTCTGATTTTTTCTATTCTATTAAAATCCAGTTTTGGTTCACTCTTATATATTCCATGTACTGTACCAAAGGATGCTGCAAGAGCATCAATATCTGTTTCTTCCACAAAAATTTTTGCAGTCTCAGGATCTGTATATGCACCCATGACATTTCCTTCTGCTCCTTCTGCTCCCATAGAACCAAGTTCAGCCTCTATACTTGCCCCATATACATCTGCAATGTATCTCGCATACCTTGTATTTGCAACATTCTCCTTAAAGCTGAGTGCCGATCCATCATACATTATACTGCTAAATCCTATATCCAATGCCGTCTTTATCTCATCAAAATTGTCGCCATGATCTAAATGTACACATACCGGTACTTTAGCTTCTTCTGCCAACATTACCATTACCTTTCCTATTTTTTCAAGTGGAATATATTTTCCATGTGCCGCATTGGCAAATTGTAATATTACCGGAGTATTTTCCTCCTCTGCCGCTTCTATAACCGCCATTATGCCCTCAAGTGATGTGGCATTGAATGCAGCTATTGCCATATTCTTACTCTCTGCTATATCCAAAATATTTCTAAGTGTTATTAACATTTTCTACTCCTTTATAAAATCTTGTGTCTCCCAATTATTTTTTATCTTTTCTTCCAATTCTTTTATATCCAAAAGTCCACTAAAGGTATCATACTCTGTAATACACATAGCCCCGGTACCTGAAGCTATTTCCATAGCCCTCTTTGGATTATAGTCATTTATTACTCCATATAAAAATGCCGCTATTGCAGTATCTCCCGCACCTATAGCTGACTTTATTCTGTCAGGTTTAAAACTCTTTTGGAAATATTTAAAACAATTCCATTCATTACTAAGTCCAAGTCTTTTTGAAACATCATCAGAAGTACAAAGATACATACCTGCTGTACCACATTTTATAAGTAATATGGAAACTCCAAAATCCATAACCTTTTTTGCCAGTGGTAATATATCATTTTCAAGGCTTAGACACATGCATACATCCTCTTCTCCCGCCCTTTCTAAAAGCTGTGTGTATTCAGCCTTATCCACCATACATAAAAGTTCTTCAAAACTTGGTTCAAATATATCCACATATGGCAAAATATTTCTCAAAATTGCTTCCCAATCAAGCCTTCCTGCTTTGCTGTCAGGGTCAATAGCTGCCACATCCAGACTGGTTATAAGACCTGCTTTCTTTATAGTCTTATACATTTCTATCAGCTCTTTTGCATCATCCTTATAGAAACCTTCCATCAATGTTGGATATCCGAAATGAAATAGATACCCGTCTTTTATATCTTCCATGTCCATATCTGAGAATTTAAAGGTATCATTGGTTCCTGTAAAATGTAAAAAACTTCTATCAAATCCCGGAGGTGCCAATACTATAGTATAGGAAGTGTCTTCTCCCTCAGCTTTTATAAATTTCGTTTTTGCACCCTTTTCCTCACATTTTTCTATTATTTGTCGTCCAAACTCATCATCACCTACTTTAGCAATAAGTTCTACATTTGCACCGAATTTATGCAATGCCATACCGGTATTATTTACAGCTCCACCATTTGCCACTGTAGCTCTACCTATATTTATCAATTTACCCGGCTTTAAAATCTTTGCAAAATTCTTCCCATTTGTATTATATATCTGTGGTGTTATATCATAGGATATATGTCCGGCAACTATTATTTTTCTGTCCATATTGCCCCCTTTCACAACTAACTTACTAAAATCAACAAAAAAATAATAGTTACATTAGTCATTATTTTATGACTGATATAACTATTATTTATTATAATTTCTTCCATATAAACTTCCACATTGCCCATAAAAGCAATGCAGTAATAACAGTAATAAGTATCCATCCACCCTCCATTTTTGAGAAAGGAAGGTCCACATTCATACCGAAAAAGCCTGAGATCACAGTAGGAATTGTCATCAGAAGCGACCATATAGTCATAATACGCATAGTTTCGTTCAGCTTAATGTTTATCAGATTATTGTACATACCACTCATCTGTTCAACTATACTTGATGCCATATCAGCCATATCGCTTGCCTGCTTTGCCTCTATATATGCATCTTCCAACTCCTCTTTTTCAGCTTCATTACATTTTTTTATTGCTGAAGTTATTCTCATCTGCCTTATTGCAACTACATTCTGTCTTGTAGCCGCACCCAGATAGATAAGACCTACTTCAAGGTCTGAAAGATCCCAGATACCCTGATTATTTGTATTCATTCTAAGTCTTCTATTCAGATGTAATCTCTCTTCATTAAGTTTATCAAGTATAGGTAGAAATGAATCTGAAATAACAAAAAGGCTCAAAAAAAGCAACATCATAGGGGTACTTGCCTCTTCAGCTTTTATATATTTTTCAATCTGTGGCACTATATAGTTGGTATCATAGGTTACAAACATAAATATACTTTCAGAATTTACAAAAAATTTTATAGATCTGGTCTCATAATGCCCATTATTTTGTATAAAAGCCGGTACATGTATGACTACCAACAGATTCTTTCCGTCGTATTCCACTCTGGCTCTCTCATTTGAATCCAAAACATATTCAGCCATTTCCTCCGTCAAATCAAACTTGGTTTCCAAGGTCTCTACATCCGCTATATTGCTGACATCTACTACTCTCCAATAAAACTTTTTTCCATCTTCTCCCATATATATCTGCATTTAATAATCCTCACCCCCTTCGTTTTAGTTCAAAAGTATTATCTATATCTGCTACCTTATTATTTCTCTCTTATACTTATAGTATCACCATACTCCCCATACCATTTATCATCTACTGTGATATACTTTATCTCTTCTAAAAGTAATTGTTCTATATTGGCATTGGTCTCTTCTATAAGTTTCTTTTGTAATTTCTCACATTCTTCACTCTTAAATATAAGACTTATCGTAACCATATCATCAAATATAGTATCCTCAATCACAACATTTTCGCTCTCTGCAATATACTTTATCTTTCCATAAAAATCATATCCAAACTTGTACTTTACTCTAACTCCTGAATTAATTTCACCAATCTTGCCTTTACTCAGTGCTTCTATAACCGCACCTTGATAGGCACGAATAAGCCCACCTACTCCAAGCAGTGTTCCTCCAAAATATCTTGTAACCACTGCCACTATATCAAAATATCCCTGATTTTGTATTACCTCCATCATAGGCATTCCTGCACTTCTTTGCGGCTCTCCGTCATCAGAACATTTTTTCTTATTTCCATCTTCTCCTATGATATATGCATAACAGTTATGTCTGGCATCATAGTATTTTTTTTTTATCTTCTCTATAAATTCCAGTGCTTCTTCCTCAGAATTTACCATCGCAATATTGGCAATAAACCTTGATTTCTTTTCTACAATCTCAGCTTCACAAGCCTCCAGAATGATTCTCATAGATTTTCTCTCCTGTTTTCATCAGAGTATTATAGCAAATGTTTTGAAAAATAAAAAGCCCTCGGTAAACCCGAAAGCTTTTATATTTTCCTATATTGACAACACCATATCCACCTGACGTGAAAAGGATATGCCGGTTTTACACCAAAGTGCAAAATGCTCACAATTATTTCTGGTGAAATTATAGGCGCTCTCTCCAAGCCTTGACTTGGCCCTCTCTATAGTCTCCTCAGGTGAAAACAGCTTATACTTTGCTTTGAATAAAAAATCAAATATTCCCATATGTTCTCTGGGATTTACATTAAAATTTGTACTGCTTCTAAGCTTCCTGGGCGGACCACCGGTTTTGGGAAAATGTAAAACAAAATAGTCCTTTGACCCTTGTGTAAAGTCCTTTAAATCAGTTTCATATATGCTGACATTCCTGCCAAAGTCCTTTGTCTTATCAGCATAATGTATGACTTTACCATCTCCTATATAGATACCATAATGATCATAAAATGACCTTGATACACCTATCACATCCCCCGGCTTTAGAAAATTTCCTGAAACCAGCCTCTCAAACTTCTCCTCCATTGCACTCATAGTTCCGGTAGCTTTTCTTATATTATTTTTATCAAGAATTCTGGCATGACCATCAAGCAGATTGTATTGCAATCTGTAACCCATCTCCTCTTTTTTATCTCTCCAAAAATGTTGCTTACCGCAAATCTTTTCTTCTCTATTAGGTCTATCTCCACCGTTTCCCATCAACAATTTTCCGGCAATTAAAAGTGCTAATAACATATTCTCTCCAAGTAATATAGCTTTTAGCCCGTTAGGCTTAGCTAAGTTAGGTAATACTAATATATATTACTTGTAAAATTTTTTCAAGTCTTATTTCACCTTGCCGAAAATCTCTGCCGGAATATATGCCTTAATGCTTATACCCTCATCTATATATTCCTCACTCAGAATTTCACCGAACTTTCTTATAATAGCTATCTTTCCTGCTTCTTTATATGAAAAAATATGTTCAAGATAAACCCTTTGTTTTTGTAAAATATCTTCTATAGTCTTTTTTAGTTCTTCAATACCTTCTCCTGTTTTTGCAGACATTTTTAAGACCTTGTCTGCATGAAAATCTCTTGGAAGCTCCATATCTTCTTCCATCAGATCTGTCTTATTAAATATTGTGATAATATCCTTATCAACCACTTCAAGGCTTCTTAGAGTATCATATACCACTAACATCTGTGAAGTTGCCTCTTCATTTGAAGCATCCACCATATGTATCAAAAGGTTTGCATACTTTGCCTCTTCCAAAGTGGATTTGAAAGCTTCTATAAGGTGATGTGGAAGCTTTCTGATAAATCCTACTGTATCAGTCATCAAAATTTCCTGACCGCTTCCAAGTTTTAACTTCCTTGTTGTAGGATCCAGAGTTGCAAAAAGCTTGTCCTCCGCCAATATATCCGCATCTGTAAGCTTATTAAGTAAAGTGGATTTGCCGGCATTTGTATATCCTACTATTGCCACATTAAAAGCCAAATTCTCATCTCTGGACTTTCTTATTAGTTCTCTATGATTTTCAACCTTTTTCAGCTCTGATTTTAGTTGTGAAATTCTCTCATGTATAAGTCTTCTGTCCATCTCAAGTTTCTTCTCTCCGGGACCTCTTGTACCTATACCTCCTCCAAGCCTTGAAAGACTACTTCTAAGACCTATTAGTCTTGCAGATGAAAATTTCAGCTGTGCCAGTTCTACCTGAATCTTTCCCTCACTGGTTGTAGCTCTTTTTGCAAAGATATCCAAAATAACCATGGTTCTATCCATCACTTTTGTATCCAGAAGATTTTCAAGATTCCTAAGCTGTGCCGGAGTAAGTTCATCATCACATACTACGCCTGTGGCATCCAACTCCAGTACTCTTTCTTTAACTTCCTCTATCTTACCCTTACCAATATATGTGCCGGGATGCATTCTCTCTCTTGACTGTATAATACTGTCAAGTACTACTGCACCTGCCGTATCTACCAGCTCAGCCAACTCCTTCATAGATTCTTTTGTATCATCTCCTACATCCACACCCAGAAGAATAACTCTTTCTACGATTTCCTTTGTTTCAAATGTACTCATATATTACCTATCTTATTCTTGAATTAAGGAATGCTACCTCATGAGAAACGGTATCATCCTCACCGTATTTATCAATATATGCATTAAAGCATTCTAATGCCTTATCATATTCTCCCATGTACTCATAGCAAGAGCCCTTTGAAAACATCAAAGATTTCATGGTTTCCTCATCACTGCTTACTAAATCTTTGTTTTCTAAAAGTGCTATACCCTCATCCACCGCCTCAAGTGCCTTATCATAGTCCTCTCTTTTTGACATATGCTTTGCATATACTGCAAACACCTTGGCATTCTTTCTATCAGTTTCTTTTAACTGTTTTTCCAAAAATTCCTCTGCCTTATCCAGATATGATGAATCAGCATTTTTTTCATACATATCCTCATAATACTTCACAATGGCAATACCTGCATTGATATGTAATTCACTCCTGTCATCAAGACTTTCAGCCTTATTATACATTTCTATAGCATCTGTTATATCTATATCCATATCCACATTGCTTAGATTTGTATAGATAATAGTCAACATATCAATATATTCTCTTCTTTCCTCATCCGCAGATATAAGAAGCTTATATGTGTGTTCTGCCGCTTTATAATCACCTGCCTTATATTCTGCCTCTGCCCTGTATCTAAGTATATCTATCTCTAGTCCTCTGATATTTTTACTGCCATGTACTCCTATTGCTTTATCAAAAGCTTCTACCGCTTCAGCATAATTCCCTTCATCCAGAAGTATCTTACCGCTTTCAAAGTATTTTTTTTCCTTAACAGAACAACCGCTTAAAAAGAGTATAGCCATTATTCCGGCAATAAATACTTTTTTAATTTTTCCCTGTGCTACCAAAGCCACCTCTGTCAACTCCATTCAGTTTTTCTACTTCTTCAAATTCAAATGCATCCTGATGCTTCATTATTCTAAACTGGCATATTCTATCATTAATCTCTATTATAGTATCTCTCATTGCCAACGCCGGAAATCTCCATTCATCATTGTCACCGGAATACGACTCATCAATTACACCCATAGAATTTGTCTGTAAAATTCCAAAGTTTTTAAATGTGGAACTTCTTGGCACAACCAAAGCCTCATATCCCTTTGGCAACTCCATTCCCACTCCAAGCCTGATTAGTCTATACTCCCCTGCTTTTAATTCCACTCTTTCAGCAGCTCTTAGGTCGATCCAATCACTTTTTCCATCTATAAATTTTAATCTCTCAATCTCATCACTAAAATATTTTATATTTATCTTCATAGCTTATTTATCTCCACCTGTTCCGTTAATTTCACTTTCAAAACCGAATTTCCATCCGGTCTCTTCCTCCACCTCATGTAATATCTCTGCTTCCAAATCTGAATCAAGCCTTGGAAGTGCTTCCTTTGATTCCACACCAAATCTTCTAAGGAATTCCTCTGTAGTGGCAAACTGTGCAGGCCTTCCTGGAGCATCAAGTTTTCCTGCCTCATATACCAACCCAAACTCTACAAGTCGGTTTACCATATGGTCGGAAGATACTCCTCTTATTTTCTCTATTTCAGACTTTGTTATAGGTTGCTTATATGCAATAATTGATAATGTCTCAAGCATAGCATCTGTAAGCACCTGCTTTTTTGGAGTCTTGCATACTTTTATCAATTTCTCATAATGCTCTGACTTGGTACACATCTGAACACAATCTCCCAAATCAATTATTTGTATGCCTCTATTATCCTTTTCATACTTTTCTTTCAGAGACTCCAGGTTTTGAATTACTTCATCCTCCTTCATTTCAAGAGCAATACATAATTGTCTGATTTCTACAGAAGCTCCTAAAGCAAATAGTATTGCTTCTATTGCAGCCTCAGTTTTACTCAATTTAGCCATCCAGTATATCGCTAAGATCTAGCGTCTCCTCCTTCCCCTCTTCTTCCAAAGTCTCTATTAACATTTCTCCGAATGTTTCTTCTTGTACAAGAGATATTTTACCAATCCTCATAAGCTCCAACACGCTTAAGAATGTGACAACAACCTCAAGTTTTGTTGCCTGCCTTTCTAAAAGTGACTGAAATGTAAATTTCCTGTACTTTCTGGCATATGCCATCACTTCTGTTATCTTCGTTTCCAGAGAAATCGGTTCTTTTTTTATAGTACCGAAATTACTTCTTACTTTATCAATCCTATTATCCTTTTGCTTCATTACCCGGTCAAACACCAGTCTTAATTTATGCAAGTTCATATCACCAAAAAGCTCATCAAGATTTGCAGGCTCTCTGTATTCTGCCACTTCACTTGGTATACTCGGTTCTTTAAAAAGTACTTTCTCTGCATCGAAATATCTGCCTGCAAGCTCATTTGCCATCAACTTATATTTTTTATATTCTAAAAGCCTTGCTACAAGCTCTGCTCTTGGATCTATGATCTCCTTTGTTTCCTCATCCTCTTCCAATGGTAAAAGCATTCTTGCCTTTATATCTAAAAGTGTGGTAGCCATCACAATAAATTCACTCATCAAATCCAGATCATCTGTCTCCAAATGATTCATGTAGTTCAAATACTGTTCAGTTATACTTACAATAGGAATATCATATATATCTATTCTATCTCTTTCTATAAGATATAGAAGCAAATCCAGCGGTCCTTCAAACCTCTCCAATTTATATGAAATCTCCATACTCACCTCTCATATAGATCTCTCTCAACCTTATTATTGTATCAAATTTCAGGCTTTATTGCGACTGTTAAGATTTATAACTATTAACTCCGACATATCATTTAATCTAATATTTATACTATGTGTTCCAAGCCCTGCACCTATTATTTGACTCATTCTTCCAATCTTTTTTAATCCCACCACTAATCTGCTCAAAAAATGAAATTGTGGAGTCATCAAGCCTATTCCACTCGGTAGTCTTATAGTACCACCATGGAAATGCCCTGCAAGAGCCAAATCTACCTGACTTTTTTCATAGTCATTTGCAAAAAGGGGAGAATGTGCCAATAAAATATTAAACTTAGACGTATCTATATCCAGTCGATTCTCTATATAAGAAATATCCAAAGATCTTTTATATCTTCTCAAATAATATTTTTCATCTAAATCCAAACCATGAATACAAATATTTTCATATATATCCATACTGCTGTTTGAAAGGTATACTATTCCCATATCCTCTACTATTTGCTTGTATTGGTGATAATTCAATCCGAATTTATTTTCTTTTAATCTTTGCTCATGATTCCCATTTGCGTATATACATTTATATTTCCTTGAAAGATTCTGCAAAAGTGGCAGAACATTTTCTATGCCAAGTCGATTTTTAACAGTTATCATATCCCCTCCTATAAGTATAAGATCGGGATATATCTCATCTATCGCAGATATAAGCCTTTTATTATTCTTGCCAAAACTATTATTGTGCAGATCTGTTAAAAAGACTATTTTCTTTTTATTATCTATTTTTCTGCTACTTATATCATATTGTACTATCTTAAAATTCTTTCTCTCATAAAAAGAACGGAGTAGTAAGGTACTACAACCCACTACTCCTAATCCTAAAATTTTAGAAAATATATTTTTCATTAAACTCCTAGCTTACCCAGACTCCGTCACTATTTAAAGTGTAGCCATCAGGTGTGGTGGTATTTGTCAACATTTTACCATCACTTCCCAAATAATACCATAGTCCATTATATTTAAGCCAGGATGAAGCATTCATAGCACCTGACTCCTCCATAAAATACCAAGCACCGCCTGCGTCCTGTCTCCAGCCTCTTGCCATATGGCCATCAGCATCAAACCAATACTTTGTTCCATTTATATTTAGAACCTCAGCTCTTGCACTTGATCTGTCTGACTTTACATAAAACCAGTTGCCATTTTTTTCTTTCCAACCTACATCAGGAGCCATACCCGGACCATAGTTCTCAGTCTTCATCTCTGATGTTCTTATAGCTTTCGGTGCCAAATCTACTTTTGCACTGTCAGCCTTTGTCATCTCCGGGGTAACACTTGTCACCTGCTGTGAAGGCTGTGCTGATGCCTTGCTGCCACTTGATGCAATCTCAAAGCCATAGTCAAGCAATGCTCTTGTATCCGGATAATGAGTACCCTTACTCTTTAGTATTACTACTATGAGCCTTACTCCATTTCTCTCGGCACAAGTTACCAGAGTATTACCGGCAGCTTTTGTGTATCCGGTTTTGCCACCTATTACTCCCGGGTAGTTTTCTACACCTGTAACCATCTTATGGTGCATTTTTATAACAGTTGGAGTAGATTTTGACCTTGTAGCCGGAAAAGTATATGTCTTCGTACCTGCTATGGTTCTAAAAGTTGGATTTTTAAATGCCTCTGCTGAGATCAAAGCCATATCTTTGGCTGTTGTCCTATGGTTTTGATCGTTCAGTCCATTTGGATTTACAAAATTTGTATGAGTTGCTCCAAGCTCTCTGGCTCTTGCATTCATCATATTTGCAAAGCCTGCAACAGAACCTCCTACATGCTCAGCTATACCATTTGATACTTCATTTGCTGATTCAAGCATCATTCCATATAGAGAATCTCTTACACTTATCCTATCTCCTGCCACCACTCCCAGAGTTGTTGCTCCGGCTTCAAGATTTGTAGTAGCTGATTTCGAATACACTATTGTATCATCCAAATTTGCCTGTTCTACTGCAATAAGTCCAGTCATTATCTTTGTGATAGATGCCGGTGCAAACTGAGTATCTCCCTCTTTTTGATATAAAAACTCACCTGTATTTGCATTATAAAGTGCCGCCGCCTGTGACGCTATATCAGGAGGTGTGGCTGCATATGCTACCGGACTGTACTCTGGTAAAAATGTTATTGCACTTAATGATAATAACAGTGATAGACCTCCGGCTATTAATTTTTTTATCTTCATCATTTCCTTCCTAAATAAGTTTTTATAGTTCATATTGTGATATTTTAGAACGAACTATATCTAAGATTTTTGTACTCTAACTTGTTAATACTATATCACAAATATTCAACACATGTATTACTTAAATCTTACATACATATAACTTTATACTAAAATGATGAAGATAGTAAAGTACATATTTGATAGTGTAAGAAATTTGTCATGAAAAATAATAATATCTTATATATGCTTTATATCTTATTGAAACAAAAAACCAAGTCTTTTAGACTTGGTTAAAATAATATTTAATTCATATCTTCTGTCAGCTCAAGCATAATGTCTTCGACATGCTCTAATTTATCGGCTCTGTAAGCATTTGATCCACAAAAAAGAAGTGCATGACTTTCATCTGAATTTGCAGCGGAACATAATGCATCCGTTATACAATAAGGTATAGTTTTTCTATCACATACTGACAATGCCAAACAGTTATGACAATGTCTGATAGGTATCGGACCGGATTTCAATCTGTCCATAAAATCATTTCTAATAGCTCTTCCCGGCATACCCACCGGCGATTTCGTGATTACTATATCTTCTTCTTTTGCATCTATATAGGTCTGCTTGTAATCATCCGGTGCATCACATTCATATGTCGTTACAAATCTTGTACCCATTTGAACACCATCTGCACCTAAATCCATTACATGTGCAATATCTTCTTTGGTATATATACCGCCTGCTACAAATACAGGTATTTTTTTTCCAAATTTTTCTTCATAGATTCTAACTTCCTCTATGATTTCCTTAATTTCAGCATCATATTTATCTTTTTTATAATTCCTGCTTGTCATAGTATCTGCACCAAGTTCATTCAGTTCATCATAGGAAAATCCCAGATGTCCACCTGCCAATGGTCCCTCTATTACAACTGCATCTGCTGTGGTCTTATATTTTCTGTCCCACATCTTCAAAATTACCTTTGCACTTTTTCTGCTGGAAACTATTGGAGCTATGCAGGTCCTCTTTTCATTTCCACTGACAGCCATCCCTTTTTCCACCAATTCCGGCAACTCTATCGGAAGTCCGGCACCTGAAATAATAATATCTGCACCTGCCTTTACTGCTTCTATGACATAATCAGCATATTTATTAGTTGCCACCATTATATTAAAGCCGATAAAAGGAGTATAATTTTTTAATATATCTAAAAACTTAGCTGTCAGTTTTGAATTTTCAAAAACCTTTGCAGCCAGATCTCTAGCCTTTTGAAGTTCAGTCTTTATAGCACGAAGATTTGCAACTATCGGATTTTTATAAAAATCATCTTCTCTAAAACCTATCTGTGCTGTTGATATGATTCCCATTCCTCCATTGCCGGCAACATGTGCTGCCAAAGATGAAAGACTAATACCTACCCCCATACCTCCTTGGATAATCGGATAGAGTAAATTTCTATCACCTATTTTCAAGAATTTCATATTTCCCTTTCGTAGCTATTTAAAAATTTCTAAATCTATTGTATCTGTTCTCTGCTATTTCTGTACCGGATTTTGAAGCATTTTTCTCAAAGAAATCATCAATATTTGAGGTTAAATCAGCTATTACTCCATCCATACTATCAAGAGTCAGAGGAATATCCTCCTTTATAACTCTATCTATAATACCAAGTGAGAGAAGCTCTTTTGCAGTGATTTTCATAACCTCTGCTGCTTCTTTACTCTTCTTTGAATCCTTATAAAGTATGGAAGCAAAGCCCTCAGGTGAGAGTACTGAATATATTGAATGTTCCATCATCCATACCTCATTAGCCACTGCAAGTGCAAGTGCACCTCCAGATCCTCCCTCACCTATTACAATTGAAAGTATCGGTACTCTCATATCGCTCATCTCAAAAAGTGCACGTGCTATAGCCTCAGCCTGTCCATTTTCTTCAGCCTCTATACCGCAAAAAGCTCCGGGAGTATCAACTATGCATATAATTGGCATGTTGAAATCATTTGCATGTCTCATAAGTCTAAGTGCCTTACGATATCCACTAGGCTTTGGCATACCGAAGTTTCTTATCTTATTTTCTTTTAGACTCTTTCCCTTTTGTTCTGCAACAACCATAACCGGCTTGCCGTAATAACTTGCTATTCCGCCAATAATTGCTCCATCATCTCCTGACAGTCTGTCTCCATGTAGTTCCATAAAGAAGTTGAACAATTTGTCAATATAATCCTTAGCTGTAGGTCTGTCAGGTCGTCTAGATAAAACCACACTATCCCATGCAGTCTTTGGTGCTTTTACCTTTGGACGCTTTTCTACTATTTTTTCGATATCTTCATCATCAATATCTACACTACTTACTTTCTTAAATCCACATGTATGTGCTCTCAAAATTTTCTTTAAAACACTTCTTTGCTCTGTTCTTTCGACAATAGCATCTATAAAGCCATGCTCCAGAAGGAATTCTGCACTTTGGAAGCCCTCCGGCAACTTAGCACCAATAGTCTGTGCTATTACTCTTGGTCCAGCAAATCCTATAAGTGCCTTAGGTTCTGCAAGTATTATATCTCCAAGCATTGCAAATGAAGCACTTACACCACCCATAGTAGGATCTGTCAAAAAGCTTATATAAAGCTGACCTGCTTCATGATGTTTTTTTAATGCGGCTGAAGTCTTTGCCATCTGCATCAGTGAAATAAGACCTTCCTGCATTCTTGCACCACCTGAACATGAAAAGATAATAATTGGCATCTTTTCCTTTGTAGCAGTTTCTATAGCATAGGTTATCTTCTCACCTACTACTCTACCCATAGATGACATCATAAATCTTGCATCACATACAGCTATAGCAGTTCTTACGTTTCCTATAGTGGCCTCACCGGTCACTACCGCCTCATTTAATTTGCTTTTTAATCTTTCTTCTTCCAGCTTTATCTCATAGTCCGGAAAATTTAGCGGATTTGATATAGGCATTGTCTTATTCCACTCAATAAAGCTTCCGGCATCTACCAGCATCTCTATTCTTCTATAAGCATGAACTCTAAAATACCCTCCACATTTTGGACAAGTATAAAGATTTGCCTTCACATCCTCTGCAAAAATAGGTTCTTTACAAATTCTACATTTTCTCCAAAGTCCCTTTGGAATATCTATCTTCTCGCCTTCCGGCTCTATTTTTGCATATGTCTTTTTAAACATATCTCTAAGCATGACAACACCTCAAAACTTTCATCACTACATTTTAAACTGTTTCTCTATAAATGAAGTATCTACATCAGCCTCTATAAAATATGGATTGTTAATTATCTCATAATTAAAGTCGATATTTGTATCCACACCCTCTATTACTATCTCGCCTAGTGCAGATCTCATCTTTGCTATAGCCTCTTCTCTAGACTTTCCATGCACGATTAACTTTAAAAGCATAGAATCATAGAATGGAGAAACTGTATAATCCTCATATATATGTGTATCTATTCTAACTCCATTACCTCCTGGAAGATGCATACTCTTGATTTTTCCGGGAGATGGTGCAAAGTTCTTATCCGGATTTTCTGCATTTATTCTGCATTCTATAGCATGCCCTTCTATTCTCACATCTTTTTGAGTAATAGAAAGCTTCTCACCTGCCGCAACTCTTATTTGCTCCTTTATAAGATCCATACCTGTGATCATCTCTGTTACCGGATGTTCTACCTGTATTCTTGTATTCATCTCCATAAAATAGAAGTTCTTATTTTTATCCACCAAAAACTCTATAGTTCCGGCATTCTCATATCCTGCAGCCTTCGCCGCATTTACTGCAGCCTTTCCCATCTTTTCTCTGAGCTTATTGTCAAGAAATACGGAAGGAGCTTCCTCTAAAACCTTTTGATGTCTTCTTTGTATAGAGCAATCTCTCTCTCCAAGATGTATTACATTACCAAAGCTGTCAGCCATAATTTGAAATTCTATATGTCTTGGTCTTTCAATATACTTTTCAATATACATTGAATCATCAGAAAATCCCTTAAGTGCTTCTGCTTTTGCAGTCATAAAATTCTCTGCAAAATCATTCTCACTTCTGGATATTCTCATTCCCTTTCCTCCACCACCAAGAGCGGCCTTTATCATTACGGGGAAACCAACCTTTTTTGCCAGCTTTAGAGCTTCTATCACATCCTTTACACTACCATTTGTTCCCGGTATTACAGGTATATGTGCCTTTTGCATAGTAGCCCTTGCTTCTGCCTTATCTCCAAGTTTGGCAATAGTTTCAGATTTTGGTCCTATAAACTTTATACCGACTTCATTACAAAGTCTTGCAAATTTCTCATTCTCTGAAAGAAAACCAAAACCGGGATGAATAGCCTCAGCACCGGTTGTAATAGCCGCACTGAGTATTCTCTCCATGTCAAGATAGCTCTTTGTCGCCGGTGCCGGTCCTATACAAATAGCCTCATCTGCCAGCATTGTATGTAAGCTATCTCTATCTGCCTCAGAATATATAGCTACACTTATAATACCCATTTCTCTAAGTGCTCTGATAATTCTGACTGCGATCTCTCCTCTGTTTGCTATCAATACTTTTCTAAACATTTACTCTCCAATTATAAAGGTAAGTTCAGCTTCTACAGCTATCTCACCATTTACGCTTGCTATAGCTTTTCCTATTCCAATTCTTCCCTTTGATCTGATTATCTCACAGGACAATTTCAGCTTATCTCCCGGTACCACTTTTCTCTTAAATTTAGCTGAGTTTATGGCTCCAAAATACGCTGTCTTACCCTTGTTTTCCGGAACTGACAATATGGCAACCGCACCTGTCTGTGCAAGTGCTTCTATCATGAGTACACCCGGCATTACCGGTTCTTCCGGAAAATGACCTAAAAATTGAGGCTCATTATATGTAATACTCTTATAACCTACACTTTTCTTCCCCGGCTCAAGTTCCTCTATGCAGTCGATAAGTAAAAAAGGATGTCTGTGAGGTATTATTTCTTGAATTTCTTTGATTCCCAACATATTTTACTCCAATATAAATAGTGGTTGTCCAAACTCTACCACATCCTCATCCTTAACCAGGATTTCCTTTACAACTCCATCAAAGTCGCTCTCAAGCTCATTCATAAGCTTCATAGCCTCTATAATGCCTATTACTTGCCCCTTTCTCACACTATCTCCAACCTTTACAAAACTTGGAGCATCAGGAGATGGTGCACTGTAGAATGTACCAACAAGAGGTGAAGTAACTGTATGACCTGCAATATTTGTGTCTTCGGCTGTATTTGCAGCTTCAAAGCTCACGCTCTGTGCAACCGGTACTGCCTGAACTTCTCCTGCAACGAACTTTGTTTTATTCTTTTTTATAACGATCTTTTCAGCATCTGTAGAATAGTTTAATGAATCAACATTATTCTTACTTACAGTCTCTATCAATTTTATAATCTCATCTATTTGCATAAGTCTACTCCATGAATTTTTTAATAACTATACTTGCATTGTGACCACCGAATCCAAGTGAATTACTTATAGTGGTATTAACTTCACATTCTCTTGCTTCTGTCAAAAAGTCCAAATCGCACTCAGGGTCCTTATTTATAAGGCCTACATTCTTGTGCATAAATCCGTCTTCTATAGATTTTACACATGCTATCGCCTCTACACCACCTGCAGCACCAAGCAAATGTCCTACCATTGACTTGGTAGAGCTTATTCCCACTTTATTTGCATGCTCACCCAAGGCAGTCTTTATTGCCTTAGTCTCAAACAAATCATTGTGATGTGTTCCTGTACCATGTGCATTTACATAGTCAATATCTTCAGGCTTCATTCCAGCATCCTTTATTGCAAGTTCCATAGCCTTTGCAGCTCCGGAACCGTCCTCTGCAGGAGAAGTAATATGGAAAGCATCACAGGTTGCACCATATCCTGCCATCTCAGCATATATATGTGCCCCTCTTTTTTTGGCATGCTCAAGTTCTTCTAAAACCAGAACACCTGCACCCTCTCCCATAATGAATCCATTTCTATCCTTATCAAAAGGTATGGAAGCTCTATCAGGATCCTCTACAGTATTTAGAGCTGTAAGAGAAGTAAATCCGGCAACACCTATAGGTGTTATGGAACTCTCTGTTCCACCTGCCAGCATAACATCAGCCTCACCATACAATATAGCTCTGAATGCCTCACCTATACAGTTTGTTCCTGTAGCACAAGCTGTTACTACATTTATATTTTTACCCTTACATCCAAAGGCAATAGCTACATTTCCTGCTGCCATATTTGAAATCATCATAGGTACCAAAAGAGGTGCTACTCTGCTTGGTCCTTTTTCTAATAATTTGCCATACTCCCTTTCCATTGATTGGAGTGAACCGATTCCTGAACCTACTGCAACACCGACCATGTAAGGATCTTCCTTTGACATATCCAGCTTTGAATCTTCCATAGCTTCTTTTGTTGCTGCTACGGCAAACTGAGAAAACTGCTCCATTCTTCTTGCAGATTTCGGATCCATGTATTTTTTAGCATCAAAATCCTTTACCTCCGCAGCCAGCTTCGCCTTATAGTCTGTAGTATCAAAGTATGTTATCGGCCCTATGCCATGTACACCTTTTTTTACATTTTCCCAAAAATCATTGACATTTAGACCTATAGGAGTAATTGCTCCCATACCCGTAATAACAACTCTTCTTCTCATAGTCACCTCTTATTAATATTCGCAATTTTGCAGGCTGTTTTCAGATCAAAAGCCTACAAGTACATCTTGAATTAACTGATTTACATACTCATTCCGCCATCAATTTTGATGACCTGACCTGTAATATATCTTCCTTCTTCTCCAGCTAAATACGCTACCATATTTGCAATGTCAATAGCCTCACCTTGATATCCCAATGGAATAAATGAGTTTATCTTGGCCTTGGCATCATCTGTCATTGCCTCTGTCATATCTGTCTTTATATATCCCGGTGCTATAGCATTTACAGTGATATTTCTGCTTGCCATCTCTCTTGCTGCAGTCTTTGTCATACCTATGACTCCCGCCTTTGATGCAGCATAATTTATTTGCCCTGCATTACCCATCACACCTGTAACAGAAGAAATATTTATTATTCTTCCACTTCTTTTCTTAATCATATATTTTGAAACCACTTGCATAGTATTGAAGCTTCCCTTTAAATTGGTAGCTATTACTGCATCAAAATCTTCCGGTTTCATTCTCATCATTATATTGTCTTTTGTAATACCGGCATTATTTACCAATATATCCACAGCACCATCTTCAGAAATAATATTTTCAATCATCTCCTTTGTACTATCATAATCTGATATATCACATTGGCAAATCTTTGCTCTGCCGCCACTTTCTTCTATCTCTTTTGCAACCTTTTTTGCAGCCTCACTTGATGATGCATAGTTCACATATACCAATGCTCCGTCAGCTGCCAGTTTTTTTGCTATAGCTGCTCCGATACCTCTACCGGCACCTGTTACTAAAGCTGTCTTTCCTTCTAATCTTTTCATTTTGCCTCCAAAATTTGACTACAAACCTTCTCTACATCTGCATATTCTTCAATATTGAACATTCTCACATGTGAGTCGATTTTTTTTACAAATCCAGCCATAGTCTTTCCGGGACCGATCTCCACAAAGGTATCTACGCCCCATTCAATCATTTTTCTTACACTCTGCTCTAAATGCACACTGCCTGATACCTGATCTATCAAATTTTTCTTTATATCATTTTTATCTGTAACAATTTCTGCATTAATATTTGCCACATAAGGTATCTGAACATCATTTATTTTAACAGTGTCTAATACTTTTCCAAGCTTTTCTCCTGCCTCTTTCATTAGTCCTGAATGAAAAGCTCCGCTTACCTTTAAAGGCAATACTCTCTTCGCTCCGGCTTCCTTTAGTTTTTCTCCGGCAAGTGCTATTGCCTCTGTAGTTCCTGATATTACAGTCTGGCCCGGACAATTATAGTTTGCCACCCAACAGCCTTCTATATCATCTACAATAGATTTGATAGTATCATTTGAAAGAGAAAGAACAGCGCTCATTGCACCACCCTTTATTTCAGACATATACTGTCCTCTTTTATCCACAATAGCTATTGCATCAGCAGCACTTATTGCACCACTAAGATAAAGTGCTTCATATTCTCCAAGACTTAAGCCTGCACATATATCCGCTCTAAGTCCTGCTTTTTCTATTGCCTTTAACATAGCAATTCCTGTTGCCACCATAGCTATCTGTGTAAATCTTGTATTGTTTAATTCATCATTTTCTTTGAAAATCAGATCACATGCATCTATTCCCGTGACTGTTCTTACACTGTCAAAAACTGCCCTTGAATCCGCATCATTTTCATAAAAACTTTTGCCCATATTTTGTTTTTGAGCTCCCTGTCCCGGGAATAAAAATGCTATCTTCATATCTATACTAAGCTCCCTGCATTCTTTAAAAGATTAGTTGCCTCACTCATTATCTCATCAATGATTTCTTTTGAACTTTGCTTTTTATTTATAAGTCCTGCTATCTGACCTGCCATTACAGTTCCGTTTACAACATCACCTTCCATAACAGCTTTTCTAAGTGTACCCAGAGTCAAATACTCAAGCTCTTCAAAGCTCTTTCCTTCAGCCTCAAGCTTACCATATTCTCTGGTCATAGCGTTTCTAAGACTTCTTACCGGATGTCCATGACTTCTTCCTGTTACAGCTGAATCAATATCCTTTGCTGCAACCACCCTGTCTTTGTAGTTTTCATGTACTATAGACTCATTTGCCACTACAAATCTTGTACCTATCTGTACAGCCTTAGCTCCAAGCATAAGTGCTGCCGCCATACCTCTTCCGTCTGCAATACCTCCTGCTGCGATTACAGGTATATTCACTGCATCCACTACCTGCGGTACTAAAGTCATAGTAGTAGCCTCTCCAATATGTCCGCCACTCTCAGTACCTTCCGCAACTATCGCATCTGCTCCACTTCTTTCCATTCTTCTTGCAAGTGCTACACTTGCAACAACCGGAATAACCACGATGCCGGCTTCTTTCCACATCTGCATATACTTTTCAGGAGAACCTGCACCGGTTGTAACTACCTTTATACCTTCTTCTACCACTACCTTGGCGATTTCTTCTGCATGAGGTGACATAAGCATTACATTTACTCCAAAAGGCTTATCTGTAAGCTTTCTTGCCTCTCTGATCTCATTTCTAATGACCTCAGCCGGTGCATTTGCTCCACCTATCAGTCCCAGACCACCTGCAGCACTGACAGCCGCAGCCAAATGATGCTCGGCAACCCATGCCATACCACCTTGAATTATCGGATATTCTATACCTAATAGCTTTGTTATCTCTGTTTGCATTAATTTCCTCTACCCTTTTAAGAAAACGCCCTAAGGCGTTTTTGATTTTTATAAATTATCTACACCTTTGTCCTTAAGGTAATTTACTACATCACCTACAGTCAAAAGCTTCTCTAAATCCTCAGATGGTATCTCAACACCATAATTGTCCTCAAGTGCCATTACCATTTCAAATAGGTCAAGTGAATCTGCATTCAAATCATCCTTGAAGCTTGACTCCAATGTGATTTCAGCTGCATCGATATTTAACTGCTCTGCAATAATTGATTTCATTTTCTCTGACATAATTTTCTCCATTCTTTAAGCTCAATGCTTATTTTTATTTATATTTAAGTTGTAAATAATTACAATCTTAATACACAACTTCCCCAGGTTAAACCTGCTCCAAATCCACACAGCAAAATTAAATCGCCCTTCTTTGCTATGCCTTTTTTTATAACCTCATCAAGTAGTAAAGGTATACTTCCAGCTGAGGTGTTTCCTGTATTTTCCAAATTATGTGGCAATTTTTCAAGAGGAATCTCTAACTTCTTGGACACTGCCTCAAGTATTCTTAAATTTGCCTGATGCAAAAGGAAAACATCTATATCATCCTTGTTGACTCCCGCCTTTTCTATAGCATTTTTGATGCTGTTTGGCACTGTTCTGACACTGAATTTGAAAACTTCCTGTCCATCCATTCTTATATATCTGTCATCACCATAGGAATTATCATATAATGCAAATCCCTTACTTCCATCTGCGCCTATATCAAAGCTTAAGAAGCCTGCCTCTATATCCGCTTTTTTCAGTACTGCTGCTCCTACTCCATCACCAAATAGTACACAAGTGGTTCTATCAGTCCAATCCATCTCTCTGGATAGTACATCACCACCTACTACAAGTGCATAATCTATATCCAAAGTATTCATCATAGAATATGCAATACTGAGTGCATATATAAAACCTGAACATGCTGAACTTACATCCATACATGCACAATCCTTTGCTCCAAGAAGCGGTTGCAATTCGCATGCTGTATTTGGAAGTCTCTTATCCTGAGTCGATGTACCAACTATGATAAGCCCCAAATCCTTACCTTCAATATCAGCTGATCTAAGTGCTTCTTTTCCTGCCTCAAATGCCAGACTTACCAGATTTTCATCTTCTCCTATTATATGTCTTTGTCTGATTCCGGTTCTTTGGCTAATCCACTCATCACTTGTATCTACGATTTTACTAAGATCATCATTTGTTAAAATCTTAGACGGCAACTTTGAGCCGGTTCCTGCAAGTGCTATCTTCATCTTCTATAAGTCCTTTCATAAGACTTTCATCAAAATAAAAATTACTTTGATACTCAAAGTATTTTAATTTTGTATCAGAATTTTGTCAAGTGATTTGTTTTTTCACATCCATATGCCATTAATGTATCGTTTTTTCTTACCCCCAATGATAGGGTATAATATAGAACACTTGCATCAAACTTTGCTTCCACTCTCTGAATTATTTCTCCATCGATACTTTTTAAAACACCAAGTAATTCGCCTTTTTTTATTTCATCCCCATTTGTAAAATATGGGTACCAGCATCCATCACTATCTGCCTGTTCATACTCAGCTTTTGTTATCTCTCTTTGATTAAGATTTATATCTATATCATACCCTTCTTTGATTATCCCAAGTATTTCCATTAATTTATACATATCTTCTTTTTCAGTAAGTACATCCTCTTCACTCCACATGCCATGTGCACCTCTTTCATATAACATAGCAGGAATACCTTTTTTTGTGGCATAACTATACAGACCATTTTCGGCATATGAACCTACTCGAAAATCCACACTCATTCTGGATGCTATATCTCTAACATATATCTTTATATCCTCCCCTGAAGCATATGGAAAAAATATAATAGGTGTCAATTTCTCATTGATATCCCCACCATGTAGATCAACTATAAAATCCGCTATTGGATACAAATATTTTTCTATATCGAATGCAATTTTTTGACTAATCGTACCATTTTCATTTCCCGGAAACTCCCTATTTAAGTTCTTCCCATCTATTGTAGATATCTGCTTTACACCATTATAAAATCCATCAGTGTTTAGCACCGGACAGATAACAACATTTCCAAACATTTTATTAGTTTCAAGCTCATTTATAAGTCGCATAGCGGTTTCTATACCAACATACTCTCCCCCATGTACACCCGCAGTTATTAACAATGCCTTTCCTTCATTTTTACCACAAAAAGCCACCCCTCTTATCTGACCTGTCTTAAACTTTTTCTTTTCACCTTTGTTTATAAAAACTTCTCCAATTTTCACAATTTCCACCTTTCTGAACACACTTAAATCGTTATGTTTATATTATCATATTTTTTATAATTTAATATAACCGGTATTTTCAATTTAATACTCTTTAATCTGATATATATAAAACTCCAAATATTTCTCTATTTTTATGCAACTTATTTCTATTTTTTCAGTAAAAAAATCTTGAAAAACTTATTAACAAGTAGTATGTTTACTTATGAAACAATTTAACATAGAAAGAAAGAGAGGAAGTTTCTATGGCAACATTTATGATTGGACTTGTGATTCTTATCGTAGGTGGATTTATTATGGGTAAACTATGTGACCATGTTTTCCAGCCTGACGACAGAGAAACACCGGCCTATGCAAAACAGGATGGTGTAGACTATGTGCCTATGCCTACATGGAAGAATGCATTGATTAACCTGCTTAATATCGCAGGTACAGGACCTATTCTTGGACCTATTCAGGGTATTCTGTTTGGACCTATTGCACTTATTACTATTCCTATCGGTAATGTAATAGGTGGTGCAGTCCATGATTATTTTGCAGGTATGATTTGTACCAGAGATGGCGGAGCTCAAATGCCTGAAATGGTTCGTAAGTATACAAGCAAAACAGTGTTCTGGATTTTTGATGTATTTGTATGTCTGTTGCTCTTGCTTGTAGGTACAGTATTTATCTACACCCCCGGCGATATCGCAGCAACTCAAGTTTTTCATCTTAGCGGTAGTCCTACAGAATTTTCTACATGGGTTATTTATGGCACTATCTTCATTTATTACCTTGTAGCAACTGTATTCCCTATAGATAAGATTATCGGTCGTGTATATCCTATTTTCGGTGCAATACTTGTATTTTCTGCAGTAGGTGTGTTTGTGGCAATGGTTGTTGGTCATTATCCACTTGTAGAACTTTGGGGTAATTGGGGTACGCAGGCTTTTGACTATGGTGCATACTTTAAATCAGGACATTTTATTCCAATATTCTTTGTTACTGTAGCCTGTGGTATTCTTTCAGGATTCCACTCATCACAGACAGCTCTTGTTGCCCGTACAATAAAAAGTGAAAAAGACGGTCGTATGACATTCTACAATATGATGGCAGTTGAAGGTTTTATCGCAATGGTATGGGCTGCCGGAACAATGGCATTAATTCAGTTTACAGCTAAAAGTGGCGGTATTACAATGCAACTTGATAAAGGTGTATGGCAGTATATGATTCAAATAGGTAATGAACTTAAGCCTATCACTGCTACCAGCGTTGTAGGTGTAGTATGTAGAAAGGCTCTTGGACCTGTAGGTGGTGCTATTGCTCTTATCGGTATTATTATCCTACCTATCACATCAGGAGATACAGCACTTCGTGCACTTAGACTCACTATAGCAGATACATTCCACATCAAGCAGGATAATAATCAGCGTAGACTTAGTCTTGCAGTACCTATTTTTGTTTTAGTTGGGGCTATCCTTGTTTGGGCAAAGTTTGATAAGGAAGGATTCCAGATTTTATGGAGATACTTCGCTTGGTCAAATCAGACAATGGCACTATTCCCACTTGCCGCTGCAAGTATTTATCTGATTATCAACAAAAGAGCTGCATGGGCTTGGATGACTCTTGTACCCGGAGTCTTCTACACCTTCGTTTGTGCTTCTTATATTCTGAATGCCAAGCTTGGCTTTGGACAGAGTTGGAATATCGCTTATATAGGTGGTGTAATTGTTTCTGCTATTTACTTAATCCTTGTTTTATGGAGAGGTAAAAAGGGAGGATTCACTCCTGTAGATACAGCAAAATAAACAACTAAAATTATTGCTACTCCTATGACAGTTATATATAATACTGTCTTAGGAGTTTTTTATATGATACTATCTGTTACAGGCTTCTTTTGCCCTTTACTCAGGTATCATTATAAAGATAAGTAAATTTAGATTAAATAGAGGAAATATGGAAATTTTAGAATTTTTAAAACAGGAAAATATATCAGATAAAATCATCTCAGAAATAGTTGCATTTAGAAGCTTCTATAAGCTTGAAGACGGTGATGAAAAAAGAATCCCCACTGATTCCTATCTGTATTATGGTAAGGAAATCTGGGAAGAGGCGGCTACAGCTATAATAGCAGGTGAAAACATACTACTTGACGGTCCCAAGGCCACCGGCAAGAATGTTCTGGCTCAGAATCTTGCAATGGCGTTTTCAAGGCCACAGTGGGATATATCACTATATATAAATACAGATGCCTCCTCTCTTATAGGTTCTGATACATTTGAAAATGGTGAGGTAAACTTTAGAAGAGGCCCTATACTAAACTGTGCAATAAAGGGAGGCTTCGGTGTATTGGATGAAATAAATATGGCTAAGAATGAATCCTTAGCTGTACTACATGCAGTACTTGACTTTAGACGAAGCATTGATTTACCCGGATATGACAGAATAAACTTACATGAAGCTACAAGATTTATTGCTACAATGAACTATGGCTATGCCGGTACCAGAGAAATGAACGAGGCACTTGCATCCAGATTTATGGTATTACATATGCCTGTTATATCAAATGAAAACTTACAAAAACTTATGAAAGACAAATATCCTACACTAAAGCCTGAATACTTATCACAATTTGCCTCAGTATTTGATGAAATCAGAAAAAAGGCTGATGGTGGTGAAATATCCACCAGAAGTCTTGATCTTAGAGGTCTTATTTCCTGTATCGGAATGATGAAAATGGGGCTTGGAGTTACAAAAGCGTTAGAAATGGGGCTTATAAATAAATGTTTTGATCAGTATGAAAGGCAACTTGTACTTGATATTATAAGTGCCAGATTGCCGAAGAGTCTTCACGGGGAGAGTATTTTTTCATGATCTTAACAGAGTTTGAAAAAAAGAGAGCTGCAAATATGATTTGGAATGCAGCCGGTAATTATAATGTTTCAATAGGCTTTCGTATGTATAACAATGATGCAAAGGCCGACCTTTACTGGAATACCATACTTGGCAGTAGCTATGCACATTTTGACTGGAAGAGATTGAAGGAATTCTATAATACTTTCCATGAAACAATAGGTCAGGGAACCTATGAAACATTGTTTTGGATCGCACTTGAAAATTCCACATTTGAAAAGGAAAAAGATTTAAGACCAAGTCTCCCACTCCTTAGAAAAGAGTATTGTAAGCAAAAGCTTAGGGAATTTATGCCAAGTATTGCAGAAAGTAGAGAGGGATGGATACTTGAAGGACATTATAGAACATCTATGGGAGAGGATAGTGGACTGCCTGATTTGGTAGATAGAAAACTCCTATATGAAGTTGAAATCGGTGCAGATGTGGATACTGAATCCTTTATAAAAAGTCTATCAAATACTCTTGCAAAATATTTCACCTATCTCCCTGGCATTAATGCGAAAGGACAAAAGAGAAAATTCAAAATTCCGATTCCAAGGCTATTCTTTGGTAAAAAAGCAGGTGTATCAAATGAAATCTCAGGCGCTACTAAGCTGATACTTGGCTATGTGGAAAATCAGGGTGGTACTGATGCTACTGCATTTGAAACAGACTCAGAGAAGTTCAACAGAGTCACCGAGGAGGGACTTAGAAAATATATCAGCAGCTATTTTGGAAAATCCATCTATGATGATAAAACTTCTGAGAAAATACAAATAGAGTGCTGTGTAGGCAATCACACAGGTACCAGAATATTTTTCACAAGAGGTGAGTGTGAAGAAAAGGTAACCGGTTTTGCCGCAAAAATGAGAAAAGAAATGCAAAAACAGTATAAGAAAAATGAAGATTTTTTCTTTAACAATATCGGAAGCAATAATGCATCTATCTTAGAACTTACAAATCGTATAAAAAATGCCCTACTTACCCAGCTTGAACCCACTACTGTTTACTCAAAGACCGGTAAGCTAATTCCAGCCATTGTCTGGAAAGCCCTATACCTTAACAATAATAAGATTTTTGAAAAACAGGTCGCAGAGGGAAGTGGTGATATTTCTGTGGATATTTTACTGGATGCCTCTGCCTCACAGATACATCGTATGGACACTGTATCTACTCAAGGCTACATTATCGCAAAAGCACTTGATAACTGCCATGTACCCGTCAGAGTATGGAGCTATTCTTCTATGAATGGGTACACTGTAATGAATCTATATAGAGATTACAATGAGACCTCTAAAAACAAAGAAATATTCAGATTCTTTACAACAGGCGCGAACAGAGACGGCCTCGCACTTAATGCACTAATTGAGCAAATGCAGAAAAATCACTCAACACATAGAGTCATTATATGGCTTACAGATATAAAGCCTAATGATATGTTTGAAGTTAAAGGCAAATCAAGAAATTATAGCGGTGATATTGCTATAGATGATATTACGGAACTTGTACATAGGGCCAAATTAAAAAATATATATGTACTCTGTGCCTTCACTGGTGATGATGCCGACATCACAAATGTTCAGAAAATTTTTGGTAGAAGTTTTGTAAAGGTGAAATCACTTGATAATTTTTCATCCTTAGTCGGAAATATGCTACAGGCGGAAATAAGGAGAATGTAAAAAATCGCTATAAACCCTTAATTTAGGATTTATAGCGATTTCATATATTAATTTTCCTTAGCTAATTCAGCTTTAATTTTCTCTGTAAGTGCAGGAACTATCTTGTTCAAATCACCTACGATACCATAGTCAGCAACACTGAAGATAGGTGCTGTCTCATCTTTATTGATAGCGATAATGATATCACTCTCTTCCATACCTGCCAAATGCTGTATTGCACCTGAAATACCTATTGCAAAATACAAATGTGGACGAACCGTCTTTCCTGTCTGTCCTACCTGTATATCCTTTGGCATCCAACCTGCATCTACTACCGCTCTTGAACAGCTTACAGTTGCATTGAGTGCATCAGCCAAATCCTTAAGTATCTTAAAGTTCTCTGCTGAACCTACTCCTCTACCTCCTGATACTAAGATCTTTGCA